>DATAPM010000188.1:0-35293 GCA_036265225.1 Vulcanimicrobiaceae bacterium | reverse complement strand
GGGAATCGTTTCGAGGGCATCGGCGACGGTACGGTTGCCGTCGCGTGCGATCTCCGAAGCGGTTACGACGTAGGTCGTGCGCGCGGTCCGCGTGACCGACTCGAGGCTGCGATCGCTGGTAACCACGTGGGCAATTTCGGGAACCGCCGAGGGAGTCGGCGAAGGCGACGGAGCAACCGCGACGAGCGCGGCAATCAATAGGAACATCGCAAATCCTTTCCTTGGCGCGAGGCGGATGATGCTTGCGACGTCTGCCCGGTATCCTGACTCGCGGATCGCTGCCGTTGCCCGCGCCTTCCCATCCGGTAAAGGACAGTGACGTTCGGGCGGCTCCCCGCATACAGTGGCGCGACCGTGCCGGCGTCTCACCGGCTTCCCGCGCAAACGTGTGACCGGGAGCATTGGAGGTCGCCGCCGGGGCCCCTGCGTAACGGCAAACACGTGCGTCACGCGATCGCCGCCGTACTTGCGGCACTGCTGCTCGCTGCCTCTCCGCCGCCCCAGGGGCGCGTCGTCGTTTTAGTTCCCTCCTTCGCCGACGACTGTTACGCGATCGGCGCGGGCTCGCAACTCGTCGCAGTCTCCGCATACACCGATGCGCCGCAAGCGAAAAAGCTGCCGCGCGTCGCCGACGCTACCAGCGTGGATGCTGAAGCGATCGTCGCGTTGCGCCCGACGGTCGTAGTCGGCATTCCGGCGCAGGAGCGCGTTACCGAGCCGTTGCGCCGGCTGAACGTACCCGTCGTGCTTTTGCCCGACGACACGTACGAGCAGATCTTCGTCAATCTCCGAAAGCTCGGCGACCTGACGGGCCACCAGCGTGAAGCGGCGGCAACGATCGCCCGGCTGCAGAATGAGACCGCGTCGTTGCACGCACGAACGCGGCATTTCGTACGGCGCCCGAGCGTCTTCGTCGCACTCGGCAGCGGACCGATCTGGACCGCGGGCTCGGGTTCCTACATTTCTTCGCTCATTGCGCTGGCGGGCGGAACGAACGCGGCCGCCGACCTTCACGCCGCTTACGGACAGTACAGCGCAGAGGCGCTGCTGCGCGACCAACCCGACGCGATTATCGCCGATCCATCGACGCAGCTGAATTCGGTTCTCGATCGGGAACCGTGGCGCAGCTTGCGCGCGGTTAAACTCCGTCACGTTTACTTCGTAAATCCCGATCTCATCGAGCGTCCGGGGCCGCAATATAACGACGGCCTGCGCTGGCTCATCGAGCGTTTAACGCCGCTTGCCACGAGGCCGGCATAATGCTGCGCGCTCTCGTCGTTGCGGTGGAAACAAACGAGATCGGCGACGCGATCGATGCCGAGCTGAGCGAGCTGGAGGCGCTGGCCAACGCCGCCGGAGCGCAGGTGCTCGAGCGGATCGTTCAGCGGCGGGCGAGCGTCGATCCGGCCACGCTGGTCGGCAGCGGCAAGGCGCGCGAAATTGCGCTTCGCGCTGCGGAGCTGGACGCCAAAGTCATCATCACGCTTAACGACTTGCGTCCACGCCAGCGCAAGAATCTCGAAGAGATCGTTCCGCTGCCGATCGTCGACCGTACGATGCTGATCCTTGACGTCTTCGCGCGCCAGGCACGCAGCCGCGAAGGAAAGCTGCAAGTCGAGCTCGCGCAGCTGCGATACCGCCAGTCGAATCTTATCGGCGTGGGCGCCGACCTCTCGCGTTTGGGCGGGGGCATCGGCACGCGTGGCCCCGGTGAAACGAAGCTCGAGGTGGATCGCCGCCGCATAGCCGCGCGCATCGCCGTGCTCAATCGCATGCTCGCCGACGTACGGCGCCATCGCGCGCTGCGCCGCTCGGCGGAACGGCGCGAGCCGTTGGTCGCGCTGGTCGGGTACACGAACGCCGGAAAGTCGTCGTTGCTCAACGCGCTCACGCGTGCCGGCGCGCTGGTCGCGGACCGGCCGTTTGCGACGCTCGATCCACTGATTCGGCGCGCCTACGTTAAGCCCGGATTCTACGTGCGGCTGGCCGATACGGTTGGATTCATCACCGATCTCCCAAAGGATCTAGTCAACGCCTTCCGCGCGACGCTGGAAGAGCTGCGCGACGCCGATCTGTTGCTGCACGTCATCGACGCAAGCAGTCCGCGGCAGCTCGAGCAACGGCGCGCCGTCGAGGGCATCCTGCACGACCTGGAGCTGGATCGCGCGCCGCGGCTGGTCGTTTATAACAAGACGGATCTGCCGGCAGCGGAAGGGCCCGAGACGGAAGCGATGCAGGTGAGCGCGCGAACCGGAGCAGGCCTAGAACTCTTACGCGACGCAATCTTCGAACGGCTTTCATGATTGCTCGCGCCGTAAGCTCGATCGCTCTTTGCGCCTTTCTTGCGTTACCGGCGTGCGTTCGCCATAGCGACGATGCTATGGTCGCTTCCGTGCAACGCCTGCGCTCCTCCGTCGTCTTGCTTTCGATGAAAATCCCGCCGGAGAGCAAAAAAGACCACTACGATGAAGCGTACGCTACCGGTTTCGTCGTCGCTTCGGGAGCGTGGGGCAGCGACATCGTAACCGTGCAGCACGCCATCGATGGTGCGTGGGATCTGCGTGTCACCATCGCCAACCGCTGGCACGCGCCGGCGCGGGTCGTCGCCTCCAACGCCAACCTCGATCTGGCCATCGTACGAACGCCGCGGCGAAATCTTACCCCGATCGCACTCGGCTCGTCGTCGCATCTGCAGAGCGACGTCGGACGGGAAGTGGGTTTGTTGGGCTATCCGATTCCCGACGAGTTCGACGACGAAGGACTAGGCTTGGCGACGTCGCTGGGATCGGGCCGTCTCTCTTCGGTTCGAAAGGACGCGCTGGAAGTCACCGTGTCGATCGTGCCGGGCGAAAGCGGCGCGCCGGTTTTTATCGCGGACACCGGCGAGGTCGTCGGCGTCGCCGAGTCGCGTTTCGATTCGGAGCGCAGTATCGGTTTCGCGTTGCCAATTGACGACGTCAAGAAATATCTCCATCGCAACGACGCGCGGCACGGGTTCTAGGACGCCCGGCTAATCCTCGCCGTGCGGCGAACTCGAAAGGATGGAACGGTCGCCGATCCATTGCAGCGGCGGAATCTGAAAGAAGCGCGCCAGCCCGTTGAGCCTCGAGGCGTAGCCCGAGCGCAGTTTAGCAAATCTAATCCAGGATTCGTTGCGATCGGAGAGCGCGTAGCCCGCCGCGGCCAGGCGGTCGCAGGCGTGGTCAAACTCGGAGCGTTCTATGTTCACGCGTTCTTCCGACGTACCGACCCGGAAGAATCGCGAAAGATCTTGTGCCGCGTGGCGTCCGACGTTGTAAAAGATTCGCGCCTGGCCGTCGCGCACGCCCTCGACGGTCGTCATCATCAACGTAGCCGCGTCGAGCAGCGTGCCGAGCGTGCCGACCCACGATTGTTCGTCATGACTCGAACGGAAAAAAGCCAGAACGGGGTAGGCCAGATGGCTCTCCATCACGCTCGCGGCCCAGTGCTGCGCGTCCATCATTAACGCGGGCAGGTCCTCGCGCGTCTCCGAGTAACCCGCGATGGCGAGCAGGTTGACTCCGCTGGGTGGAGCGCCGGCTCGGGCGGCCGTCGTTACGACGAACGTTTCGCGTTGCTGGAACGATCCGAAAACGGCGAAGAGAAAGGCCGTCGTAATTGCGAGAAACGAGAGCCCGGCGAGCGCGCATAAGACGGAAATCAAGCGCGGCCCCGGCGCGCGGGCGACGATGTCGCCGAAGCCGATCGTGAGCACCGACGTCCCGGCGAAGTAGAGCGTCGAGCCAAGCGAAACGTGACCGGGCCCGATCCCGTCGCGCATTCCCCAAAGAATTAACCCGAAGCCGAAAATGAGCAACGCGACCCATAGCGCGATGAGCGCGACCAGCATGAACGGGGCGAAGATTGCGAGCACCTCTTCGCGGCGCGAGCCGTCCTCGGGATGGAGGCGCCACGCTGCTTGTGGCCAAACGTGCCACGCCCAGCGCCACGCGTAAAAACTGAGACGGTAGCGCCTGCCGGTGGCGCGGGGCATCACGACCGACTGAAACACGTCGTTGAGCGCGAGCGCGATCACGACCAGGCCGGCGACAATGCTCAATACGTTCAGCGCCATCGCCTCGTCACGTTCGGCGCAACGAGGCTCCAAGCCGCCCGGTTCGAATCACGCTGCGATGGCGGTCGCGTACGTCACGGGTCCGGTGCGTTCGGGGAAGAGCGCGTTCGGGGTGCGCCTCGGCGAATAATGACCGAAGCCCTCGTTCTCGTAACCTTCCTTGCTCTAATCGTCGTTCTCGCGGTGCTGGCGAAGCGGTTGCGGGTTCCGTACCCGATCGCGTTCGTCGTCGGCGGGATCGTTCTTTCGTTTGCCCGGCATCTGCCGCGGCCGCATCCCGATCCCGAACTCATCGTGCTGGTCGTGATTCCGCCGCTGCTCTACAGTGCGGCGTGGTCGACGGACTGGTTCGAACTCAAGCGCAACTCCAGACTCATCTCCATCCTCGCCGTCGGTCTGGTGATCGCAACGATGGCTGCCGTCGCCGCGGTCGCCCACGCGACGCTTCCCGAGTTTACCTGGCCGCTCGCGTTTCTGCTGGGAGCGATCGTCGCGCCTCCCGACGCCGTCGCCTCAGAGGCAATCTTCGAGCGCATCGCCATTCCGCGCCGCGTCGCCGCGGTGATCGGCGGCGAGTGCTTGGTGAACGATGCAACGGCGCTCGTGCTTTACCGATTTGCGCTCGCGGCGGCGATCTCGGGCGCGTTCTCTTTCGCGCGCGCCGGCGCCGCGTTCGTAATCGTTGCCGTGGGAGGAACGCTCGTCGGTCTCGCGACCGCGCTGCTTCTCGAGGCGCTCTTGCGATACTTCGCGCTGCGCGGTTACGGCGACGCGATGATCGCCAGCGTCGTCTTCTTACTCGCGCCGTTTGCGGCATATCTTCCCGCCGAGGCGCTGCATCTTTCCGGCGTCCTCGCAGCGGTAGCGGCCGGGATTATGCTCAGCCGGCGCTCGACGGCCTTCATAGACCCCGAGACCCGTCTGCTCGCCTCGTCGGTATGGCGACTGCTCACTTTTGTGCTCAACGCGCTCGCGTTTCTGCTGATCGGCCTGCAGCTGCCGGCGATCCTGGAAGCGCTGCAGCCTAACATTCGCCTCTACACGCTTTACGGATTGCTGATCAGCGCGGTGGTCATCATCGTTCGCATTCTGTGCGTCTTTCCGGCAACGTACCTGCCGCGTTTGCTGAGCCGGCGGCTGCGCGAACACGATCCCTATCCGCGCTGGCAGAACGTGGCGGTACTCTCGTGGTCGGGGATGCGCGGTATCCTCTCGCTCGCCATCGCCCTGGCGTTGCCGTATACTCTCGGCGATCAGCCGTTCCCGGCACGCGGCGCCATCTTGTTTTTCACCGTCTTCGTCGTTTTCGTTACGCTGGTGCTTCAAGGACTCACGCTGGGTCCGCTGATCGAATGGCTCGGTGTGGCCGAAACGAGCAAAGGGCGGCGGCGCGAATCGGCGGTGCGTATCCGCGCTCTCGAAGCGGGCCTAGCAAGGCTGCGCGAGAGTGAGGAGCGGCGCAAGAGTTCGCAAGACCGTGAGGCCTTCGACCGCGCCATCCAGGAGTACGAGGAGCGCATTCGAGTACTGCGCGGACAAGACGACAAGGACGAAGGGAACGAAGAGCGTGAGAGCCGCATCGATCGAGAGGTGCAGCGCGAAGCGCTTGCCGCGGAGCGTCGCGCGATCGCGGCGATGCGTCGCGAGGGTGAGATTCCCGACGATATCTATCGCTCGATCGAGTACGACCTCGATCTCGCGAGCCTGCGGTTAGGCTAGGCCGGAGGTCGCGGGGGCGGCGGCGTTCCGCCGGGTACCGGCGTCGGGCTCGCGCTCGGCATTGCGCTGGCGCCCGGCGTTGCGCTCGCGCTTGCACTCGGTGCGGGAGTTGACGTCGGCGGCGGCGCGAGGGTCGGCTGGCCGATGGAACGAGTCAGTTGGACGAGGCGAATGTAGCCGATCGAAACGGTGCCGTCTTTGAGAATCGTCGTGTCCGCCGTTGCCGTGGTGTAGCCTGCAGCACGTGCGGTCACCGTCTGATCGCCCGCGATGGCGCGGAGATTGAACGCGCCGTTGACGTCGGCGCGAATCGTATACAGCGATCCGACTGAAACGAGCGCGTTGGTGATCGGGCGGTTGGTCATCGCGTCGAGCACGCGCCCGGTCACGTAACCGAAGTCCTGGACGCCTACGACATTTGGCGGCGGGGAGCACCCGTCGCCCAGCGCAAAGAGCAGGATCATCCCCAAAACGGCAAACCGCATGATCGAATGTACGGCTCCGACAACGTGGCGTCCCCCCGGTCCAAGGGTGGTGCGAAAACGGGCCAATGGCGTTGTAGAACAGGTAAGACGCCGATTAAGTAAAAACGATGGGGTGCCATGAACCCGTACGGACCGGTCGCGATCTTTCTCGGCGTCGCGTTTCTCGCGGCGCTGTTCTTTACCGCCCTCCCCGGTCTCTCCGGATTGATGGGCCTCGCGAAGCCCAACAAACATAAGCGCGAGGCATACGAGTGCGGCGTCGAACCGACCTCGCCAGTTGCCGGGCGCTTCCCCGTGCGCTTCTATCTAATTGCGATGCTCTTCGTGATCTTCGACGTCGAGACGGCCTCGTTTTATCCGTGGGCGGTGCAAATGCACGCGTTGCGCGTCTTTGGGCTTCTGGAGATGGTCATTTTCATCGTCGTCTTGGCGATCGGGTATGCCTACGTCTGGCGGAAGGGCGGTTTCGTGTGGCGGTAGGCCCGGGCGGCTTCATGCTGGCGCGAGTGGACGACGTTGCGCGCTGGGCGCAGAGTTCGTCGGTCTGGCCGTTGACCATGGGCTTGGCTTGTTGCGCGATCGAAATGATGAGCGTAACCTCGGCCGAGTACGATATAGCCCGCCTGGGTTCCGAGGTCTTCCGGAGCTCGCCGCGGCAGGCCGACCTCATGATCGTTTCGGGGCGCGTCGCGCAGAAAATGGCGCCCGTCATCAAGCGGCTCTACGACCAGATGGCCGATCCGAAATGGGTCATCTCGATGGGTGCCTGCGCCAGCTCGGGCGGCATGTTCGACAACTATGCGATCGTCCAAGGCGTCGACACGGTCATCCCCGTCGATGTTTACGTCCCCGGTTGCCCGCCCACGCCCGACGGTTTGCTCTACGCGGTTAACTTGATTCAGCAGCAGATACGGGAAGGTGGCCGCGGTGGCATCTTCGTCCGTGCCTAACCCTATCGAGTAGCGTGCCCAGCACCCAAAACCCGCCGCTCTCAGGGGCGGCCCTCGACCCGACCAGCGTCCGGCCGCCGATCGACGATGCGACGATCGAACGCATTGCTCCGGCTCAGCTTCGAGCGCGCCTGGAGGCCCTCAAAGCCGAGGGCTATGCGATGCTCCTCGATCTCGGTGCCGTCGATTACTTGGAGCGCCGGCCGCGCTTCGACGTCGTCTATCATCTTTTGAAATTGCCGCCCAAGCCGGCGACCCTCTCCGAGGTTGGAACGCCGGCGCGCTTGCGACTCCTTTGCGGGATTGACGAAGGCCAGCGTCTCCCAACCGCCATGGATATCTGGAAGTCGGCGGATTGGGCGGAACGAGAAATCTACGATCTTTTCGGCATCGTCTTCGACGGGCACGCCGATCTGCGCCGCATCCAGATGCCGCTCGATTGGGAAGGCCACCCCTTACGCAAGGATTATCCGACGCGCGGTCCGGCGCGCGAGCGTTCGCCGCGACCGGCCTTCGCCAGCAAGACCAACGTCGTTGCCGGTACGCCCCCTTCCGGCCGTACGCTGGAAGCGTTGCAAGAAGAAGTGAAGCGAGCGCGCGAATCGTGACGCTCTCCGTCAACCCCGCGATGCCGGAGGTCGTGAGCCAGTCGGAAAATACGATGGTGCTCTCGATGGGTCCGCAGCATCCGTCAACCCACGGCGTGCTGCAGATCGTCTTGGAGATCGACAGTGAGAACGTGGTCAAGGCGGATCCCGAGATCGGCTATCTCCATACCGGAATCGAAAAGACCGCCGAAGGGCTCTTCTGGACCCAGGCGCAAACGGCGCTCGAGCGCATGGACTATCTCGCGCCTTCTTCTAACGCGTTGGGTTACGCGCTCGCCGCCGAAAAGCTGTTGGGCATTACCGATCGCATCCCGCCGCGCGCACAAGTCGTGCGCGTCCTCCAGATGGAACTCACGCGCATCGCTTCGCACTGCGTTTGGCTCGGCACGCACGGCATCGACTTAGGCGCAATCTCGGTATTTTTCTACTGTTTCGACCTGCGCGAAAATATCTTAGACCTCCAAGAGGCAACCGGCGGCGCTCGCATGCACCCGAACTACATTCGTATCGGCGGGCTCAACGGCGATCTGCCGCAGGGTTATATCGAACGGCTCGACGCCGTCATCGAGAAGTTTCCCGGACGCCTGCGCGAGCTGCGCGGTCTGCTGCAAGCCAATCCGATCTTTCAGGATCGCACCATCGACGTGGGCGTCCTCACCCCGGAAGAGGCGTTGCAATGGAGCGTTACCGGTCCGGCACTTCGCGCTAGCGGAATCGCTTACGACGTGCGCCGCGCGTTCCCGTACTGCGGGTACGAAACGTATCAGTTCGATATTCCGACGCGCGTCGAAGCCGACGCCTATGCCCGCTTTCTGGTGCGTCTCGACGAGATGGAAGAGTCGATGCGCATCGTCGAGCAGGCGCGTAAACGGCTCGACACGCCCGGTCCGGTGATGATCGACGACCCGAAGGTCGCGCTTCCACCCAAAGAGACGATCGCGCTCTCGATGGAAGCGCTGATCCATCACTTCAAACTTATCAGCGAAGGCTTCCGCGTACCGCCGGGAGACGTCTACCACGCGATCGAGGGGCCGCGCGGCGAACTCGGTTACTATCTCGTGAGCAATGGCGAGAACCGGCCGTACCGCGTCCGCGTCCGCCCGCCGAGCCTCTACAACCTTCAGGCGCTCAAGGGGATCGCTCCGGGGAATCTTATTGCCGATCTGGTCGTGATGATCGGCTCCCTCGACCCGGTGTTCGGTGAGGTCGACCGATGACTCAGCGGCAAAAAGACTTTCCCGCCCTGCTCGAGCGATTGATGGGCGAGTGCGTCGGCATTATTGCGCAGTACGAACAGAGGCGGTCGGCGTTGCTTGCGCTCATGCATCTGTTTCAGAAGCATGAGGGGTACGTGAGCCGGGAAGCGATCGACGCGATGGCGCAGCTTCTCGAGATTACGCCGGCCGAGGTTGAGGGGACGTTGTCCTTTTATACGCTATTGTATCAGCGTCCGGTTGGGAAGTATGCGCTTCAGGTGTGTCGCGGGCTGGCGTGCAGCATTAACGGTGCCGAAGATATCATGGCGTATTTTCGTGAAAAGCTTGGCGTTGGCCATCTTGCGACGACGCCCGACGGCCTCTTTTCTTACGAAGAAGTCGAGTGTCTGGCGGCCTGCGACCGCGCGACCTGCATGCAGGTGAACTTGGAGTTCGTTTACGATTTGACGCCGCAGAAGATCGACGAGATTCTCGAGTCTATCCGCGCCGGCAGCTATGCGGTCGCGCCGATGGTGCAGACGGACAAGCCGGGATCTACGTGGACGGTCGCCCAGGACGACCAGATTTCCACGGGCACGAAGTCTCCCGGCGCGCGCGACGTTCCCCGCCCCAACAATGCCGGCGGCATCGGCGATCCCAGCGGCGTGATCATGCTGGACCGCTTTGTCAACAAACAGGTCTATCAGTTTACCGGCACCACCGAGCGCGCCGTCGTCGACTCGCGCGCCGTGGTCGATACCGTCGACGAAGAGAGCGCGCATGCCGGTCACTAAAGTCTTGACCGAAGGCATCGGCGAAGTCGATCTGCGTTCGATGCTGGTCTATCGCGAGCGTGGCGGGTACGTGCAATGGGAGCGCGCCGTGCGCGAGCTCAAACCGAGCGACGTGCTCGACATGGCCGAGCAGTCGGGATTGCGCGGGCGCGGGGGTGCCGGCTTCCCAACCGGCAAGAAGTGGTCGTTTCTTCCGGCTAGTAAGCCGCTGCGCTATCTGGTCTGCAACTGCGACGAAGCCGAGCCCGGCACGTTCAAAGACCACATGCTCCTGGAGTACGCGCCACATCTTATTATCGAAGGGATGCTGATCGGGGCGTACGGCATTGCGGCGCATCATGCATTCATCTATATCCGCGGCGAGTTCAAGCGCGGTTACGAGATTTTCTGCGCCGCCCTCGAAGAAGCGCGCAACGCCGGCTACGTCGGCAACAACCTCTTCGGCAGCGGTTACGACTTGGAGATTACCGTGCATCGCGGTGCCGGCGCCTACATTTGCGGCGAAGAGACCGGCCTGCTCAACTCGCTCGAGGGTAAGCGCGGCGAGCCGCGGCTCAAACCGCCGTTCCCGGCCATCGAGGGTCTCTACGGCATGCCGACGGTCGTAAACAACGTCGAGACGCTCGCGTATCTCGTTCCGATCCTGCGCAACGGCCCGCAGTGGTTCGCCGCCGTCGGCACCGAGCGCAGCAAAGGCTATAAGATCGTTTCCGTATCGGGACACGTGCAGAAGCCCGGAAACTACGAGGTCCCCTTAGGTACGACGGTACGCGAAATCATCGATCTGGCAGGCGGATTGCGCCCCGGACGAACCTTTGCGGCGGTGCAGCCCGGCGGCGGTTCGTCGGCCTGCATCTTCGAGGAGCATCTCGATTGGCCGTACGATTACGAGAGCATGGCCAAAGCCGGTTCGATGCTCGGTTCGGGCGCTTTCGTCGTCTTCGACGACACGACGGACTTCGTCGCGGCGGCATACAACCTCGTGCGCTTTTTCGCGCACGAATCGTGCGGACAGTGCACCCCCTGCCGCGAAGGCAGCAGTTGGATGGAGCGCGTGCTCGAGCGTCTTGTCGAGCGCCGCGGGATTCCGGGCGACGAAGAGATGCTGCGCCGCGTTTCCAGCACGATCACCGGGTTGAATCTCTGCGCGCTGGGCGACTCGATCGAGCCGTTTCTGAAATCGGTCATGACGCGGTTCCCCGAACAGTTCCGCGCGCGCATCGTCCAAGAAAAGGCGGTGCAACCGGCATGAGTACTCCGCTGCTCGCACCGAGTTCCGAGATCGTCAATATTACCATCGACGGCGTGCCGGTCAGCGTTCCGAAGGGCACGCTGCTGGTCGAGGCAGCCAAGACCGTCGATCAAGAAATCCCGATCTACTGTTATCACACCAAGTTAGGGCCGGCCGGTCTCTGCCGCATCTGTCTGGTCGAAATCGACGGCATGCCGAAGCTTCAGATCGCCTGCAACACGGCGGCGACCGACGGAATGGTCGTACGCACGAGCGGTCCGAAGGTCGAAGCGGCGCGGGCCATGGTGCTCGAGCTCTTCTTGGTGAATCATCCGCTGGATTGTCCCATCTGCGATAAGGGTGGCGAGTGCGATCTGCAGGACTACGCCATGGCCTACGCGCGCGGCACCTCGGACGTCGCGGATCCCAAACTCTCCAAGCCGAAAGCCGTCGATCTGGGTCCGACCATCGTGCTCGACGAAGAGCGCTGCATCGTCTGTCAGCGCTGCGTTCGCTTCGACGACATCATCGCCGACGAACAGCAGCTGGTGGTCAAAGATCGCGGCTCGCGCGACATCATCGCGACGGCGACGGGACGTCCGTACAACCACAACTTTACCGGCAACGTGACCGAGCTCTGCCCGGTTGGGGCGCTGACGTCGAAGACCTATCGCTTCCGCTCGAGGCCGTGGGATCTGCAGCGCACGCAGACCAGCTGCACGCAATGCCCCGTCGGCTGCCAGCAGTTCGTCGACGTGCGTCACGGTAACGCGTTGCGCACCACGCTGGTCGAGGACGATCCGATCTCCGACGGCTGGCTCTGCGATCGCGGACGCTATAACATCGGTTTCTATCAGTCACCCGATCGTCTAAAGCAGCCGCTCTTCCGTAAAGACGGACGGTTCGTGCAGATCGGCTGGGACGATGCCTTCATCCTGTGGGCCAAGGCCGTTCGCGACGCGATTGATGCGCACGGCGTGACCAGCGTCGGCGCTATCGGCGGCGGCCGCCTAACGAACGAAGAGGCCTATGCGCTGCAGCACGTCTTTCGCTCGGCGGGCGTCAACAATCTCGATTGGCGCTCCGGCCGGCAGCGCCAAGCCAATCCCGGCGCGCAGGGCGGAACGCTCGACGCGCTCGAAGGCGCGCAAGCCGTCGTCGTTATCGGCGAGTCTCCGCAGGAGCGCGCACCGGTGTTGTGGCTGCGCGTGCGAAAGGCCGCGCGTAAGGGAGCGAAGATCGTTACGGCGGCGACGCCCGGCGAGGCACGTTCGGCCGTGGGCGACGCCGTACGCGTCGCGCTTATTTGGGACGGCGTCGATCTGGCGCTCGCTCGCGCCTACGCGCAGGTCTTCTCCGGCGTGAGCGAGCTTTCGACGTACGTTACCGGCGAACAATCCAACGCGCGCGGTGCCGAAGCGATGGGGATGCTTCCTGGTAAGGGACCGGGCTTTGCAACTGCAGCTCAAGGGCTCGACACCTACGCGATGCTCGACCGCGCCCGCCGCGGTCAGATGGCCGTGCTCTCGATTTTCGGAGCGAATCCCGTTCGTAACGGACCGGATGCGGCGGCCGTGGCCTCGGCGCTTCAGAGCGTCGGTTTCCTGGTCGTCAGCGAAATCTTCATGACCGAGACCGCGCAGCGCGCCAGCCTCGTGCTGCCCGCCGCCGGCGCTTTTGAGAAGAGCGGAACGACCACCAATCTCGCCGGCGACCTGCTTCCGGTCAACCTTTCGCTCGATGCGCCCGACTCTGCGCGCTCCGATCTCGACATCGTACGCGGGCTCGCCGAGCAGCTCGGCGTGACGCTGCCGTTTGAGGAAGAGCTGCATGGCGCCGTCGTCGCGGCGGTTGCCGCGGCGTGCGACTTTACTTTCGGCGACGAGCGGCTCGAGTTCGCTCGCGAAGGCATCGCCGGCGGCGCGCCGCCAAACGGCGCGGCGCGAATTCTTTCGGGTGGCGGGACCTGGCTGCACGATCCGTGGGTTGCGGGATTGAGGAGTTAAGCGATGTCCTTGTGGCTGCTGACGCTCATCAAATCGGTGCTGCTGCTCTTCGTCGTCGTCACGGCGTTTGCGTACGCGATGCTTGCCGAGCGCAAGATCCTGGGCTGGATGCAGTTGCGCCCCGGGCCCAACCGCGTAGGTCCGTGGGGCTTGCTGCAGCCCGCGGCCGACGCCGCAAAGCTGATCCTAAAAGAAGATCTGACGCCGGAGACCGCGGATCGGTTGCTCTATAAGCTTGCGCCGTTCATCTCGCTGGTGACGGCGTTTTCCGTCTACGCGGTCATCCCGTTCGGCGCCTCACGCTCGGGCGAAACGTGGGCGGTCGGCAACGTCAACGCCGGTATCCTTTTCATCTTGGCGATTACCTCGCTGGGCGTGTACGGGATCTGTTTGGGCGGCTGGGCTTCGGGTTCGAAGTACCCTTTGCTCGGCAGCGTGCGCTCGACGGCGCAGATGATCAGCTACGAACTGGCGATGTCGCTCTCGCTCATCGGCGTGCTGATTCTCGCCGGAACTACCTCGCTTGACGGCATCGTTAAGGCGCAAGTACGCTGGTGGTTCTTCCTGCCTCAGTTTCTGGGCTGCATCATCTACATCATCACCGCAGTAGCGGAAACCAATCGCGCTCCCTTCGACCTAGTCGAAGCCGAAACCGAGCTGGTCGCCGGCTTCCATACGGAGTACTCGGGCCTGCGCTTCGGTCTCTTCTTCATCGCCGAATACGTGAACATGCTCACCGTCTCGTGCATCGCGACGCTGATCTTTTTCGGCGGCTGGAACGCCCCGTTCGGGTGGACCTTCGTTCCGCCGGTGGCTTGGTTCGTGATCAAGGTCGCGAGCTTCATGTTCTTTTACATGTGGCTTCGGGCAACGCTGCCGCGTCTGCGCTACGACCGTCTGATGGCCTTCGGCTGGAAGTTCTTACTGCCGGTCGCCATGCTCAATCTCGTCATTACCGCCGTGGTCGTGGCCTACAGGGGATAAGATGGAAACGACGTCCTCGCGCAAGCATCTTTTTAACGTCGGAGCGATCCTGCGCGGTCTCTCCATTACGTTCGGCTTCATGTTCCGCAAACGGCCGACGATTCAGTACCCGTCGGTCAAGAAGCAGCACGCGCCGCGTTTTCACGGACTGCACGAGCTGCGCCGCTATGGCGACGGCAAGGAGCGCTGCATCGGCTGCGAGCTTTGCTCGAGCGTCTGTCCGGCAAACGCGATCACCGTAATCGGCGCGGAGAACGCCCCGCTCGACCGTCGATCGCCCGGCGAGCGCTATGCGGCGCGCTACGAAATCGACGAGCTGCGCTGCATCTTCTGTGGAATGTGCGAAGAGGCGTGCCCGACCGATGCGATCGTACTCACGCCGCGCTTTGAGATGGCAGATTTTCGCCGCGGCTCGTTCGTCTACGATAAAGACCGTCTGCTCGTTCCACCCGATGCCGGCGTCGGCTCGGCTCCCGACGATCGTCCCGGCGGCATCCCCGGCGACCTCGGGCGCGTGGCTGGAATTAAATCTACCGTCGACGTGGACCCCGGCTACGACGCGACGTGGCGCGGCGAGATCCTCAAGACGCAGCACAAGGGGCTGACCGAGTTGAAGGGCGACGGCACGTGATCGCCTTTTGGGTGCTCGCGCCGATCCTGATCGCCAGCGCCGTCTGGACGATCAGCGCGCATAAGCCCGTCTATAGCGTCGTCGCACTGCTGATTAATTTTGCCGCGCTCGCGGTGCTCTACGTCACGCTTTCGGCCGAGTTTTTGGCCGTCATCCAAATCATCGTCTACTCCGGCGCGATCTTAGTGTTGTTCGTCTTCGTCATCGCGCTGCTCGGCAGCGGCGTCGGGCCATTCCCGACCGGACCGAACCGTATGCCGCGAATTGGGCTGCCGGCCGGATTCATTATTTTTGTGGCATTTGGCTTCGTGATTTACGCGCTCTCCACGACGGTCCATCCGCCGGCTCCGCATACTCCCGCGGTTGGGATGCCGGGCGTATTCGGAAGCGTCGCCGACTTCGGCAAAGCGCTCTTCACCGTGCAGCTGCTGCCCTTTGAGGTCACCGCCCTCATCCTGATGGTGGCGATCATCGGCGTCATCACCTTGGGCGGCGAGCAGATGCAAGACGCCGACGCCCACCGCAGCCGCGTCAAGGCCGACCGCGCGATGCGCGAAGCGATCCTGCGCGAGGGTAAGAACTGATGCCCGTACCGATCGGCAACTATCTGGCACTGGCCACAGTCATGTTCTTCATCGGCGTCGCCGGCGTCATCGTGAGGCGCAATCCGCTGGTGATGCTGATGAGCATCGAGCTGATGTTCAACGCTGCCAACCTGCTGCTCATTGCGTACGCCCGTCTTTGGCTGCAAAACGCCGGCCAAATCTTTGCGTTCCTAGTTATTACCGTGGCTGCAGCCGAAGCCGCCATCGGGCTGGCTATTATCGTTACGACCTTCCGCCCCGAGAAATATGTCGACGTCGACGACATACGGACCCTGCATGGTTAGCCAAGCGACCCGATGACGCAGCACGTTCTGGGCGTAAGTGGATCGTATCCGCTGATCGTCGCGCTGTGGCTGCTGCCGCTCGCCGGCGCGCTATTCTGCTGGGCATTCGGGCCGCAGCTGCGCGCGATGGCCGGATGGGTCGCGTCGACGGTAGTTGCCGCGTCGTTCGTGCTCACCGCCCTGTCGTGGGGCGCGGCGACTCAGAACGCCGGCGGTGCGCTGGGGGCGCATCAGCCGCTGCTTTCGTGGATGCCGGGCCTCGATTTCGGATTGCTGCTCGATCCGCTCTCGCTCCTATGGACGTTCATCATTACCGGCGTCGGATTCTTGATCGTCTTCTATTCGATGGGCTACATGGATGGGGATCGCGCCTTCGCGCGCTTCTTTGCGTACATGAGCTTCTTCGTGTTTGCGATGCTCACGCTGGTCCTTTCCGACAACTTCGTCGGGCTGCTGGTCGGATGGGGCCTCGTTGGTTTGGCATCGTATTTCTTGATCGGCTTCTGGTTCGAGCGTCCGTCGGCCGTGGCGGCGGCCCGTAAAGCCTTCGTCATCAACGTGGTCGGCGACGTCGGCATGATGTTCACGATCTTTCTGATCTTCGCCAACGTTCACTCGGTTGGTTTCGGCGACACGTTTGCCGCAGCCGCCACGCTAGGTCCGGGTCTGCTCTTTGCCATCTGCCTGGCGCTGTTCATCGGCGCGGCGGCAAAGTCGGCGCAAGTCCCGCTTCACACGTGGTTGCCCGATGCAATGGAGGGTCCGACGCCGGTCTCGGCGCTGATCCACGCTGCAACGATGGTCACCGCGGGCGTCTATCTCGTCGCGCGCTGCGCTCCGCTCTGGAACCACAGCCACGACGCGCAAATCCTCGTCGGAACCGTCGGCGGCGTCACCGCGCTGGCCGGCGCGCTTTTGGGAATGGCGCAGTGGGACATCAAGAGGATCTTAGCCTATTCGACGATGTCGCAAATCGGCTACATGATCATGGGCGTCGGCGTCGGCGCTTACGAAGGCGGCGTCGCGCACTTCTTTACGCATGCGTTCTTCAAGGCTCAACTCTTTTTAGGATCCGGCCTGATCATTCACGCGCTGGCCAACGAGCAGGACGTGCGGCGCATGGGCGGCTTGTGGCGGCGCATGCCGTTTGCTTTCTGGGTGATGCTGACCGGCGTTCTGTCGATCTGCGGCGTCCCCGGCTTTAGCGGATTCTTCTCCAAAGATCAAGTCGTGTATGGCGCGCTCCAGCACGGTTATCCGTGGCTCTATGCCATCGGCGTGGTAACCGCCGGCATCACGGCTTACTACATGTTCCGCCTGCTCTTCATCACGTTTTTGGGCGAGTATCGCGGCGACGTCGCGCCGGCCGATTTGGGCATCGCCGGCGAGGCGCCGGCCGGTCCGCCGCCGGGAGAAGAAGAGGCGCATCACGCGCATGCACCGGCCTGGCTAATGAACGCGCCGGTCGCCATCTTGGTCGTGCCGACGGTTGCGATCGGCGCCGCGCTGATGTACGGCGGCCCGGACTCGCGCTGGTCGGCCTTCTTCGCCCCGCTCTTCGGCGGCGAACCGGTGAGCGGCGCGGCCGGTACGGTCACGCTCGGCATCTCGGAGTGGGCAACGTCGGCGATGCTCTTTGCCTTCGTGTTGATTGGTTTTGCCATCGCCTGGCGCCGGTACGCCACGGCCGGCGCGAAGCAAAATGCGGTCGAACGTCTGCGTCGCGAAAGCATCGGCATGCCCGCGCTGCTGGTCAACCGGTTCTACGTTGACGACGTCATCGACATACTCTTCGTTCGCCCCGCGCAGAGTCTCGGGGCGTTTTTCGGCCGCGTTCTCGATCCGCGCGTGCTGGACGGCGCCGTCCGCGACGTCGTCTTCTGGGCGCGCTGGCTGGGCACGGCGTTCCGTTCGTTTCAGACCGGTCTGGTGCGCGCTTACGCGCTAGTGCTCGTCTTTGGTGCGGCCTGCTTCATCGCGTACTATGCCTTCGCCGGGAGCGTACGGTAGTGTCGCTGGTGCTCGCAACGATTCTGCTGCCGATCGTCGCCGGCGCGCTGCTTTTCGCTCTGCCTCGCAACTCGGAGACGGCGGCGCGGGCGATCGGAGCGCTCGTTGCTGCGGCTACGGTGGCGACGACCGTCGTGGCGGGCGACGCGCAGTGGAGCTTCCACTGGCTCTCGCGGCCCTTTACCGCAGCCTTCCACTTCGGGGCGACGCCGATTTCCTACTGGCTCGCGCTTTTGCTGGCGATCTGCACGGCTTGTGCGATTGCCGCGACGCGCGTCTCGCGAACGCGCGACATGGTTGCTCTGATCCTGATACTTGAAGGCGCGATGATGGGGCTCTTTTTGGCGCGCGATCTGCTCGTCTTCGCGCTCTGCTGGGATCTGATGTTGATACCCGTATTCTTCGCGCTGGTTGGGTGGGGCGAGCATCCGGCAACGGCATGGCGCTACCTCATTTATAATTTCGCCGGCGGACTAACCCTGTTGCTCGCCACCGCCGCCTTCGGCGTGATTTACGGATCCACCGACGTCATCGGCCGCGGCGCCGCCCCCTTTGCCGGCGGCTGGGCCGAGTGGATCTACGCCGGTTTTGCGTTTGCGTTCTTGGTTAAGACGCCGGTATGGCCGCTGCACACCTGGATGCCCCCGACGTATAGCGGCTTGCCTTCCCCGATGGTCTCGGTCGTTTCTGCGGTGCAATCCAAAGCCGGACTCTATGGATTTATCGCGATTGCGCTGGCCCTGCTGCCGGCTTACGTGCATGCTTTCGCGCTGCCGCTCATGATTCTGGGCGCGATTTCGCTCGTTTACGGCGCGGTCGTCGCGCTGGTGCAGAACGACGTGAAACGCGTGGTTGCGTACTCCTCGCTCTCGCACCTCGGATTGATCGCCATCGCCGTCGCATCGGGGAATCAGCTGGCGCTAAAGGGTGCGCTGGTCTACATCGTCGCGCACGGTCTCTTTTCGGCGGCCCTCTTCATCGTGCTCGGCTACGTCGAGGAACGCGAAGATACCCGATCGCTCTCGCGTCTCGGCGGCCTAGGTTGGCGGAATCCGCGCTTGGCGGGCGCGCTCTGCGTCGCCGCATTGGCGGCGCTCGGACTTCCCGGATTAGCGGGCTTCGCCGGCGAGTTAATCATTCTGATCGGCGTCTACCAGGCTGGTTACGTCTGGCCGGTGATCGTGGCGCTCGTCGCCATCGTGGCCGCATCGGCGTACATGCTGCGACTCTATCAAGACATCATGAACGGTCCGCCGGATGACGACGTCCCGGTGCGTCCGGATCTGGGTTGGCGCGAGGCCCTCGCCGTCGCGCCGCTGCTGGCGGCATTGGTTGCGGTCGGCGTTTATCCCGCGCCGTTGCTGGGAACGCACGCCGCCCCGGTCGTTACGACGAGCTCGCGTACGCCATGACGATTCCGTTTACGCACGCCGACTGGGCGGCGATCGTGCCCGTAAGCATCGTTGCGGTTAGCGCACTCGTCGTGTTGCTCGCCGATTTCTTCGTTTCCGGGCAACGCGGACGTTACGTTTCAATCGCCGTCGCGCTGATCGGGCTCGGACTCTCTGCGGCGTTCGCCGCGAAGCAGTTCGGTCACAATCACGACGCATTCTTTGGTGGCTTCATGACCGGCGGGTTTACCACCGTCTTCGAAGAGATCGTCCTGCTCGCTGCGGCCGGATCGGTGATCTTGTACGCCAACATTGGCGCCGCGCCGCGCGTCGCCGGCACGATCGCGATCATGTTGTGGAGCACGTGCGGAGCGATGCTTATGGCCGGCGCGGCCAACCTCATGATGATCTTCCTCGGCCTGGAACTGCTCTCGCTGGGACTCTACGCGCTCTGTGCCGCCGCCGATCGCCGCACCGCTCGCGAGTCGGCGCTCAAATATTTGATCTTGAGTTCGACCGCGACCGGATTCTTGCTCTTCGGCATGGCGCTGCTCTTCGGCGCGACCGGAAGCGTCAGGCTCTCCGATTTGGTCGAACCGATGCTGACCTACAATCCAATCTACTGGATGGGCACCGGCATGTTCATGATCGGGCTGCTCTTCAAGCTGAGCATGGTTCCGTTTCACAGTTGGACGCCCGACGTTTTCGAAGGCGCGCCGCTTCCGGTCACGGCCTTCATGAGCGTCGCCACCAAAGCCGCGACGCTGGCCGTCTTCGCCCGCTTTATTTATGCGGCGTTGCCGCTCGGCGTGGGGGACCGCTTGCTGATACCGGTATGGATCGTCGCCGGAATTTCGATGATCGCCGGAAACGTCGGCATGCTGGCCCAAACCAATCTCAAACGTTTGCTCGGCTATTCGGGAATCGCTCAAGTCGGCTACATCCTCGTGGCTCTCGCAGGAAGCACGCCGCTCGGATTGCGCTACGCGCTCTATTACCTGACCGCCTACGCGCTGATGAACCTCGGCGCTTTTGCGGTTGCATCGGCGATCTCGGGCGAGGGCGAGGAGGGCGCCGAGATGCGCAGCTATCGCGGTTTGGCCTACCGTCGCCCCTGGCTGGCGGCGGGGATGACCGTCTTCTTGCTCGCTCTGGCAGGGTTGCCGCCGACCGCCGGCTTCCTCGGGAAAATCCTGATCCTAGCCTCGAGTGCGGCTAACGGCTACATCTGGCTGGGGGCGGTGCTGATCATCGGAACGGCCATCTCGCTCTACGCGTACGCCAAGGTCGTCCGCGTGATGTACGCGCGGGAAGAGGCGCCGGGGGCTGAGGTCCGGCCCTACGTGCCGCTGGCCTGGGCGAGCGCCGCGCTCTGTGGGGTGGCGGTGGTGATCATGGCCTTCTACCCGCTGACGCCCAGCAATATATTGCCGCTCGTCCACTAGCACTCGGTTCGCCGTCACGCTCCCGGCGTACGGTGCGCTATAGTAGTGCTGAGGTAAGGAGCGACAATGCGACGCATTCTCTCGACTCTGGCGTTCCTGGGACTGATGTCGGGGCCGGGCCTCCTCGCGCCGGCGGCAGCGGGGCCCAACGATTACAACGTCTTTATTCCGCCTGAGGCGCACGACGTCGCGGATCAGCGCGCCGCGATTTCCTACGCGCGGCAGCTTATCGCCGCCGGTCAGCTGGACGCAGCGGTAACGTACATGGCGGAGTTCGTTTCGTCGCACCCCAACGGTACCGACGCGGCGCGTTTCCTCGGCGACCTCTACTACCGGCAAGGGCGTTTCGACCGTGCCCAAGCCGTTTACGAGCAGCTTTTGGCGCGTGACTCTCACGATAAAGAGACGCATAATCGTCTCGGCGTCGTCTACGCCACGCAGAACCGTGTGGACGACGCGATCGTGCAGTTCCAAAGCGCGCTGCCGGGTACCGATTCGATTCGCGACCTGGTGCTGATGCACTTGCGCAAGGGCGACTTGCCGGAGTATCAGGAGCAGATGGAGCGCGTGGCGCGTGAGAACCCCAACGTCGCCGACTATCAAGAAGAGCTGGCCGAGGTTTACGAAACGCTCCATCACCCCACCCAGGCGATCGTCTATTTCCGGCGCTCGCTCGACAGCGACCCGCGATCGATCGCCGCGCTCAACGGCCTGGGAATGGCCTATCTCGACCTGCATCAGCCGGTCGCTGCGCTCGGTTACCTGCAGAACTGCCTCAACATCGATCCCGGCAACTACGCGTGCTATGACAACGTCGGAGTCGCTAAGATTCAGTCCGAGCGTTACAACGAGGCGACGGATGCCTTCAAGCGCGCGCACAACCTCGAGCCAGAGCGTCCCGAAGCGATCGTCAACTTCGGCTACCTCGCCGACCTGCACGGCGACTGGAAGCGTGCCGTCAGTTTTTACGTGCAAGCGATCTCGGTTAATCCGTACGTTCCCGAGTCGTACGTGAATCTGGGCATCGACTACGAGCACAACGGCCTTTATCCGCTAGCGCAAGCCGCGCTCATGAAGGGCGTCGCGGCCGCACCGTACGACGGACGCGTCCGCTACCTGCTTGCGCGCGCCTACGCCGCGCAAGGGCAAAAAGCGCTCGCTCTAGCGCAACTCAAGGCGGCAGAGACGTCGCTGGATCCCGACGTCGCCGCAATCGCCAAAGAAGAATCGGCACGTCTTACGCAATCGGCCGCTCAGGCGCCGCAGTAATCGCCTAGGTGCGGGCGATGCAGTCGATTTCGATGCGAGCGCCGCGCGGCAGAGCGGCAACCGCGACCGTCGAGCGCGCCGGTTTATTGGCGCTGAAATAGCGTTCGTAGACCGCATTTACCGCGGGGAAGTCCGCCATGTCGATGAGATAGATCGTCGTTTTGACGACGTCGACGAACTCGTAGCCGGCGGCGCAAAGGACCGCGCCGATATTTTCGATCACGCGTTCGGTCTGCGCGCCGACGTCGCCGGCGACCATTTCACCGGTCTGCGGATCGAGCGGAATCTGGCCGCTGCAGTAGAGTTCGCTGCCGAACTGAACGGCTTGGCTGTACGGGCCGATCGGTTGCGGCGCCAGCGGCGTGATGACGTGCTCGGCTCTCATGACGCGTTCACGAAGGGGTGCCGGCCATCGACTGAGCCGGCGGAGTCATCGTGCCCTTAAACGCCATGGGTGGTTCTTCTATGCCGAAGTTGGTGCGGTAGAGTTCGTCGACGCGCGCTAGCTCCGCCGGCTCGAGGTCCGGCGCCTCGGGAGCGGCGGCGAACTCGGCGAGCTGTTCGCGATCGTAGATGTTCGGCAGCACCGTCATCACGCGCGGCTCGGCGAGCAGCCATTGAATCGAGGCTTGTCCGAGCGTGCGCCCGGGGCGCTCCAAAAACCGCAGCTGCTCGATCTTTTGCACGCCGTTAGTCAGCCATTCGCGCGGCCGGTGGCGGCGATGGTCGTTCGCTGGGAACGTGGTTTCGGCGGTGTAATGTCCTTCGAGCAAACCGCTCGAGTGCGGAACGCGAATCATGTACCCGGTCTGCGCTTCTGCGTCGTAGGCGGCCTGGATTTGCTCGTTGCCGGGATATTGTTCGAGCGCATTCCAAATAATCTGCAGCGACGGCACGTTGCGCCGGCGCACCGCCTCGATGCCTTCGTAAAGCCAGCCGATCGCCGGACCGAGCGCCACGCCGTACGTGCGGATCTTGCCCTCGCGTTTGAGCGACTCGAGCAACTCCCACAACGCGTCGTTGTCGACCTGCGCCATGCGCGCGTTGTGCATTTGGTAGATGTCGACGTAGTCGGTGCCGAGCCGGCGCAGCGACGCCTCGAGGGCGGCGCGCACGAACGGCGTTGAAAAATCTTGCGGCAGCTCGGATTGTCCGCGGCGCGCGTCGCTGCTGTCCGAGAAATCGTAGCCGAACTTCGTCGCGTACACGACGCGTTCGCGGCGATCGCCGAAGGCTTTGGCTAACTGCTCCTCGCTGCGGCCGTTGCCGTACGTATCGGCGGCATCGAAGAGGGTAATCCCCAGATCGTGCGCCTCTTGGAGAAGCGCTACGGCCTCGTCGTCGCTCTTCTCGCCCCACCATCCGGTAGCGGTCGTCCACAGGCCAAAACCGACCTCGCTCACCGTCACGTCGCTGTTGGAATAGGTCCGGTACTTCATGCCAGGGCCTTCTCCGTCCGGGGCGCCAACACTCCACCCGATGGAACGGACGGACGAGCTGCGCGCCGCCTTCGAGCGCGTCGGCGCATGGATCGGCGACTACTACGAGCATCCGGAGCAGTACCGGGTGATGCCCGACGTGCGCCCCGGCGACGTGGTTGCCGCGCTCCCCGTGGAAGCGCCCGAAAGGGGCGAGCCTTTCGAGCGGATATTTGCCGACTTCGAAAAGATCGTCGTTCCTGCGACCACGCACTGGAATCATCCGCGTTTCTTTGCGTACTTCGCGACCAGCGCCGCGCCGGCGGCCGTAGCGGCCGAGGCGCTGGCCGCAACGCTCGACGTAAAAGCGATGCTCTGGCGCACCTCGCCCGCCGCAACCGAACTCGAAGAGGTGACGCTGCGCTGGCTCGGCCGGCTGCTGGGCGTGCCGCCGGCGTGGACCGGCATCATTTACGACACCGCTTCGGTTGCCGGCTTTACCGCATTGGCGGCGGCGCGCGAAGCGCTCGATCTCGCGATTCGCGAGCGCGGCATGAGCGGACGCGATGTACCGGCGTTACGCATTTACGTTACCGACCAGACGCACTCGCACGTCGAGAAGGCGGCGATCGCGCTAGGTATCGGTCAAAACAACGTCGTGCGCGTTGGCTGCGATAATGAGTTCCGCATGCGTCCCGGCGCGCTGCGCCAGCAGATCGAGAACGATCGCCGCGCCGGGATGCGGCCAACCGCGATCGTCGCCACCGTCGGCACGACCTCCACGACGTCGACGGATCCGGTCCCGGCCATTGCCGCGATCGCGCGCGAGTTCGGCGTATGGCTGCACGTGGACGCGGCCTACGCTGGAATCGCCGCGATTGTACCCGAGTACCGGTCGCTTTTCGACGGCGTCGAGCTGGCCGATTCGCTCGTCGTCAATCCGCATAAGTGGATGTTCGTTCCGATGGATTGTTCGGTGCTGTTCGTCAAAGACGAGGCGATGGTGCGGCGCGCGTTTAGCATCGTTCCGGAGTTCGTGCTGACGACGCCCGAAGCCGACGCAATAAATTATATGGAATACGGGATCCAGCTTGGGCGGCGATTCCGCGCGCTCAAGCTTTGGTTCGTGCTCCGGCACCTCGGTGCAGAAGGCATCCGCGAAAGGCTGCGCGCGCACATCGCGTTGGCTCAAGAGTTTGCGGCCTGGGTCGAGGCCGAATCGGATTGGGAAGTTCTCGCACCGCATCCGCTCTCAGTCGTTTGTTTTCGTTATGCACCCGCCGGAGTGGACGATTCGGGCTTGGAGCGGCTCAACGCGGCGATCGTCGAAGCGGTCAACGCCGGCGGCGAAATCTTTCTCTCTCATACGAAGATCCACGACACCTACGCTCTTCGCCTGGCCATCGGAAACCTTCGCACGCAACGCGGCGACGTCGAGCTGGCATGGGAGATATTACAACGAGAGGCACGCCGCGCGTCGCGCTAGCTCTTTGCGAAAGCGGGCGTGGGGTGCTAAAATATGCACGTGAGCACCATATCCTATGGTCGCCTCGGATTCGCTATTGCCCTGAACGTCGCGGTGGCCCTTGCGGGCTGCGGAGGCGGCACCGTTCCGCAGTCGGTTTCGGTGCGCGGCGCGGCCGCCCAGTCGTGGATCGCGCCGAACGCGAAGAGTCAGAATTTACTTTACGTTTCGGATCTCGGCACGAACTCGGTCGACGCGTTAACCTATCCTAAGGGCACGCTCGTGGGGAAACTTACCGGATTCGGATCGGTCGCGGGACTCTGTGCCGATAAGGCCGGCGATCTTTTCGTAGTCGATGAGGCGGGGCCAGTGCAAGTCTTTGCCCACGGGGGAACCGCACCGATTCGCAAGCTTACCACCGTCGGTGCGTCTGACGGTTGTGCGGTCGATCCGCTGACGGGCGATCTCGCGCTCACCCAGCTCTCGTCGTATCAGTACGGGCCGTTTGCCGTCTATCGGAAAGCGAAGGGCGAACCGACGCACTATAAAGACAAGGACGTCGACGCGAGCTGGTTTTGCAGCTACGATGGAAGCGGCAACCTCTTCGGCGTGGTGTGGGATCGGCAGAGCAAAATCACTCTTGCAGAACTACCCAAGGGCGGCAAGCCGATCAGGCTCTTTAAACTCAGCGAGTCCTTCAAGCCTACCGGCATTCCGAGCGGCATTCAGTGGGATGGCAAGTACCTTGCCGTCGGCAATCGAGGCGCCGGCTCGATCTACCGTCTCACCAAAACGGGCGGCCTAGCGCAAACCGTCAAGCTCAAGGGTGGCGACGACGTCATCCAGTTTTGGCTCCAAGGCTCGACGCTGGTCGGCCCGAACTTCGGCGCGGGAACCGTGGGGTTGTGGGACTATCCCGGCGGCGGCTCGGTGGCGAAGGCGTTGAACGGATTTACCGAACCGTTCGGCGCGGCCGTAAGCCTCGCGAAGTAGATCACCCTAGTGCAGCAGGCCCGAGACGACGTTGACGACCAGCGCCAAAATCGCGGTGTTGTAGCAGAACGAAATTAAGCCATGCAGCAGCACAAAGCGTCGAATTGAACGCGATGTGACCTGCACGTCGGAGACCTGGAACGTCATCCCGACAACAAACGCGAAGTACGCGAAGTCCAAGTAATCCGGATCCTCATTGCCCGGGAATGCGAGCCCGCGATCGGACTCTTTGTTGCGGTCGTGATCGCGATAATACAAATGCGCGTAGCGGAACGTGAAGATCGTGTTGATGAGGATCCAGCCGAGGATGACGGCGCCAAATCCCACGATGTCGACGAACGCTTCGTGCGGAGGAATACGGTCGTGCGGACCGCGTCCGAGAATGGCGAAAGCGGCGATGAAACCGAACGCCACGGCCATAAGGGTTAGAACGAATGCGACGTCGCGCCCTGGGTCGTCGGAGGCGGCTAATGCGCGCGGCTGCCGGTTCTGTGTGGTTAACGCGGTGCCCCAATACCAGGCCAGCATGGCAACGACGGCGGCGTTGTAGCAGGCGACGACGCGTACCGTGGGCGCCAGCCAGAAGGGCGCGAAAACGATCATGGCAACCGCGACGGCGCTGCCGGTCGCGATGCCGATCAGGATCGGTATCCAGGCGTGGATTTTCATGGTTGTATCAATCGCTGCACGTTCTGCAGGGGCGCCAGATTCACGCGGATGAGCCCACGCTGCGGCCGGTCGAGATCGAGAATCAAGCCGATGGTGATCGCCAGCATAATCGCAAAGAGGCCTTTGAAAGCGAGTGCGCGCTGGCCTTGGCGTCCAAAGCCGTAGCCCATCATCGCCGACGCGATGAACGCAATCAGAAGAATTCCGATGATGACGATATCGGGGATGTGGGCGCTGAGCACCGCCGCCTCTTCAATGCTGAGAGCGATCGTGTCGTTGAGCGCGTTTATGAAGAGCGGGACGATCGTCGAGCGCGGGTCGCGGTGCGCGGCCTGCGCCGCAAGCTGCCACAAATCGCGCTGGATTTCCACCGATTTTGTCTCGGCAAGTCTCCGTTGGTCGGGATTCGCATCGGCGCGAGCGAAGGCGATTCGTTGCTCGACGTAAGCGCGCAGATCGGTTCGGGCGGTTTCGGCGTCGCGCGCGTCGAGGAGCTTCGCCCGGATGTAGGTCGTTCCGATCGCATTAGCTTCGCGCGTCAGCGCGCCGCGCCGCGCATCGTATCTTCCGAGTGCCAGCGAGAACGAAAAGCCGAGAAGCAGCGCCAGCACGGTAAAGGCCGCGCCCTGAACGACGGCCGATGGGTCTTGGCTGGTCAGGCCCGGGCCTTTACTGCGACCCAGGCGAAAGCCGGCCTCGTTCATCGCAAAGATCAGCAGCGCCGCTCCGAGCACGATCGCCCAGGTTGGCACCGGATTCAAAAAATTCACCACGTTTTAGTACTTCGCCGTCGCTTGAAAAAAACTCGGGCGGGACACTGCCCGCCCGAGTTTGGATTCGCCTAAGCGAAGTCCGGTTATTTGTTGAGCGAGCGCTGGCCGATGACGCGGCCGGTCGGAGTCCCCGTACCGTCGCCCTTCCACCACACGCCGTTGAAGCTGTTATTGTCGTTGTTGAACCAGAACGAGAACACGCCGTTCGCGCCGCCCATATGGAAGGTCGCTCTGACTTTACGCTGGTCGGAGGGCGTTTGCTTTCCGTTCAGCGTCACGCCGCCGGCGATGCAGACCACGGAGGGACCGGACTGCTTGCAAGTCATCTTGCCGACGAACGCAGACGGGCCGCCCGCTCCGACGACGTTCCAGTTTCCGGCCGCCGACAAGGGCGAAGGCGGCAGGACTTTGTTTCCGACGAACGTGCCGTTGGCCTTACGCCCGTTGTAGCCCCACGTACCGTTGAGACTGTGGCCGTTCGGCGTAACGTAGACGGTCAGCCAGCCGGCGCCGCCGGGGCCTTTCCATTTAGCGTTGATCTGGGAGTCGGTAACGAACTCTCCGCTGAACCCGTTGCCGTTGGCGGAATTGGTGCCGACGACGGTCATCCCCGATTGCTTGAGGGTAACGGTCGACGTCGAATTCCCGTTGAGTCCGGTCTGTTCGATCGTCCACGTGCCATTGACGCTCGGAGGGCTCGCGAAGGCCGCCACGACCGAGGTCGCCGCAATCGCGACGCCGCACATCAGTGATATAGTAAAGCGCTTCATATTAACGATAGTTGTCCTTTCTTCGTGTGGTTGGGCCTCGAAGGAGCCCGCCTCGCCGCCCAAATCTATCGAATGGTGAGCCAAGCGAGCATTTGGCACTTCAACGGGGCCGGCGCAGCATCCCGTCGTCGCGGGCCGCAGCTTAAGGTGCCGAGTGCGATTTTAGTCGGTCGAGTTTCGCTAACGCGGCCGGACTGATGAGTTTTAACCCCTGCGTGGCGTTGTAGCCATGGATCTCTTTTACGTCGAGCTTCCGCATGAACTCGATCGTGTCGGCGGTGATGACTTGACCCGGAACCATGATCGGAAAGCCGGGCGGATAGGGAATCACGAAATTTGCCGATACCAGGGGCGGTCCGTCTTTTAAACGGCGATCGATCTCCTTATCGTGAAGCCGAATGTGGTCGCATCCCGCGGCATCGTAGGCGGCGTAGAATCCGCCGCGGATGTCGCCTTCATTGGTGCTGGGTCCGGCATCGTGTCGAAAGGCGTCATGAAAGGCGCTGAAATTCGGCAGATCCGGAACGTCGGTCATCAAACTCTTCACGCGAGCGGCAAAGTCGCTGCGTTCTCCCTCGCCGCGGGCCGCGAGCCGTTCTTCGATCTCCCGGCAGATCTCGACGAGGACGCGGATCAAGTGCGCCACGTCGCTGCGCGTGTTGTTGATGTTTGACTGCAGCAGCACGCTGTTGCGCGACGTCTTGTTGAGCTGGATGTTGTACTTGCCCGCCAGCAGATTCTTGAACTGGGTTCCGTCATAACCGGCCGTCCCGCACACGAGCGTCATTCGCGTGGGATCGAGGCAGAACTCGTCGTCGCGCATGCTCTTTAGGGCGGTCGCCCAGTTCGCATCGGGCGCGAGGAAGTCGGTGAATCCGCTCTTGCGATATTCAGCCGGGACCATCCCGTCGGCTCCGACGACGTGAAAGTACTTGGAGATCAACGGATGCCGGTTGACCTCGCGGCGTATTGACAGCGCAACCTCGATCGCGTTCGCCACGAGACCAAACCCCTCGAGCTCCATCTGCCGCCGCGCGACGTCGAGGCTGGCGATCAGTTGTTGGTTGGGACTGGTGGAAGCGTGCGTGAAGACCGCCTCTTTAAACTGCTGCTCGACGGTGTGATACTCCACGTCCTTCACTAGGATCATCGACCCTTGCCGCAACGCCGACATGGACTTGTGCGTCGAGTTGGTCTGGTAGACGCGCAGCCGCACTTCGCGGGGATCGGGCAGCAAGCGCGCATCGAGTAGCGCCTCCTCCGACGGATCGCTTCCCAGTTCGGCCTGCTGCCGCTCGTAGGCGGCCAGGCTCGCCGGGTCGCGCAGCCACTCCTCGATATCGTTGGCTGCGCCCATCGCGGTGCGCGGGCGCAGGAACGGCGACCAGCGCGCGAACCCAAACCAAGCCTCGTCCCAGAGAAAGATCAGATCCGGTTTGATGGCCAGACACTCTTCCATGACACGGCGCGTGTTGTAGATGTGGCCGTCAAACGTGCAGTTGGTCAGATCGACCATCTTGACGCGGTCGAGCCGCCCTTCGGCTTTGGCTGCGAGCAGCGCTTGTTTGATCGTGCGCAGCGGCACCGCTCCGTACATCGAGTATTCGGTGAGCGGGAAGGCTTCGACGTAGAGCGGCTGCGCGCCGGCCAACACCATTCCGTAGTGATGCGACTTGTGGCAGTTGCGGTCCACGATCGCAATGTCGCCGGGCGAGAGTAATGCCTGCACGACCATCTTGTTGCTCGTCGACGTACCGTTGGTCACGAAAAACACGCGCTCGGCGCCGAACGCGCGCGCCGTTAGTTCCTGCGCGCGCTTAATCGTGCCCGTCGGCTCCAGCATGCTGTCGAGGCCGCCCGTCGTGGCGCTGCTCTCAGCCAGGAAAAGCGTCGGACCGTAAAACTCGCCCATGTCGCGGATCCAATCCGACTTAAAGATCGACGCGCCGCGAGCGATCGGGAGGGCGTGAAATGTCGAGATCGGCCGTTCGGCATATTTTTTCAAGTTATCGAAGAACGGCGTTTCATAACGGGCCGCAACGCCCTCGAGGATCGCAAGGTGCAGCTCGAGCAGCTCTTCCACGGCGTAGAAAATGCGCCGCACGATGTCGGCTGCCGGATCACCGGCTATCTCTTCGACGCGGCGATCCGACAGCAGATAGAGATCGAGCTCGGGACGCGACTGGTGTATGACGCGCGCCAAGCGCAGCGCGGATCCGTCCGAAAGCTCTTTCTTTGCAACCTGATCGACGATGCTGCGGAGAGCCGGGGCATCGTGCCGCGAGCGATATCCAAAACCGTCGTGGATTACCACGGCGGCGAGGTCGGCATTAAGCATCGCCGCGCAGACGGCATCCTCGGCGCTCCCGACGATGACCGGCTCGTAGACGAACTCGTCTTGTGAACGGCGTAGCCGCCGCCACTCCGCCGCGATCGAAGTCCAGCGCTCGATTGGCGCCCCGGTGACGATGAGGACCTCGAAATACGGTCGTCCCGCATCGGAGCGCCCGAGCGTCGGCGGCAAGACGTTGGCGACGTCGCTCGAGATATCGGCATGCGGGTCCCAATCCGACGCATGCTGCCGGAACGAACGCGTCAGCAAGGCTGAAGAGATGCGCCAGGCGAGCGCGGCGGCTCCCGCGGCATCGTCGCCTTCGGCACGATCGCGCAGCGCCGCCATCAGCACTGGGCCTGGATAGCCGTGAAACTCTTCGATCGCGGCCGCATCGTTTAGTGCCGACTCGAATGTCGCGCGGCTTCCGGTTCCGGCAGCCCACTTTTTGGCGGCGTCCACGAGATCGCGCCAACGATCTTCGCGCGCTCCCGGCGTTGCGAAGAAAGAGTCTACTTGCCGGCCGTTCCGGCTCTCCGGGCTACTCATTTGTGATGTCCTTTTCCTAGTTGCTTATTGGTGCGTCAGTGAACGAGCATGATCATGAACATGCCCCAGATCGTCAGCAGCGTGTTCCCGACGGCATACGTAACGGTGTAACCAAGGCTGGGAACTTGGCTCTCCGCGGCGTCGATGACCATTCCGAGCGAGGCGGTCGTCGTCCGCGCCCCCGAGATCGCGCCGAGCGTGATCGCATCGTGGAAGCGGAAGACGTACTTGGCGAGGAACATGCCCAGAATCAGCGGCACCGTGGTGGCGACAATTCCCCATAAGAAGAGGCCGAATCCGAGCTGCTGCAGACCGGCGACAAACTTCGGCCCTGCCGTTAATCCGATGACGGCGATGAACATGTTGAGCCCAACCGAGTTCATGAACCACAGCGTCGGCGTCGGAATACGTCCAAAGGTCGGGCGGATACCGCGGTACCATCCGGCGACGATGCCGAGAATCAGCGCGCCGCCGGCCGTCGAGAGCGTAATGGGTACCCCGGCGACCTTAATCACGACCGCGCCGATCAGAGCGCCGATCGTAATCGCAATACCGATGAAAGCGACATCGGCGACGTCGGTGGCGCGGTCGACGACGCCCAACGCTGCTGCTGCAACCGCCGTATCTTGCGTGCGACCAACGAGGGTAACGACGTCGCCCCGGTACAGCTTCGAATCGCCAAGCACGGGAATCGCGGTCTCGGTCATTCCGCGCTTGATTGCTCGGACGTAGACGCCGCGCGCGCCCGGAAGGTTCCCGAGCTCCTCGAGCGTCTTGCCGTCGGCTGCCTTGCTCGTGACGTAAACGTCTACGCCTTCGACCGGCGCCGAAATCAGCTCCGGATCGTCAACTTCCTTTGATGCTTGGCCGAGCAGCCCGATTATCTGATCGCGTTCGCCCACCACCGAAACGGTGTCGCCCACCTGTATGATCAGGTCGCTGGTTGCCTCGACGATCTTATTATCGCGGCGGATACTGAGAACGTACATGCGATTCCCCAAAGCTGCGGTCGCTTCGGTGAGCATAGCCTCGGTTTCGCTGACGGTTTTGCCGGCGACTTTGGCGTCGGGTGCGATCTTGAATGCCCGCACGTCGTACGCGCGCCATGCGTCGCCAAGGCCCCCCAGCGCACGCTTTCCGCCGTGTGTTTCTTCGTATTCTTTGGCGGCTTTTTTGAGGTCGATTCGCAGCAGAATCGGCCCGAATATCGCGATGACGATCGCCGATCCGACGGTACCGAAAATGTAAGTGATAGCGTAGGCCGTCGGCATGATGTCGAGCAACGATTTCGTCTGGTCGGGCCCGAGGGCGAGGCGATTGATGGCGTCGGTTGCGAGGCCCATGGATGCCGAAATCGTTTGCGACCCCGCGAAGAGCCCGGCCGCCGCGCCGGCGTCGTAGCCGGCGATCTTGGCTACCCCGACGGCGGCACCCAAACAAAACAGGCAGACGATGACGGCGTAGATGGCTTGAGGAAGACCGTCCTTCGTAATTCCGCGAATGAACTGGGGGCCGACACCGTAACCGATCGCAAAAAGAAATAATAGGAAGAAGGTCGCCTTCAAATCCGGCGAGACTTTGATGCCGAGCTGCCCGAGCGCGATTGCGGCGAGCAACGTCGCCGTTACCGCGCCCAGGCTGAATCCCTTGAAACTCTTGCCGCCGACCCAGTAACCGATTCCGAGCGATAAAAAGAGAGCGATCTCCGGATACTGTCGCAGGGTAGCTACGAACCAATCCATAGGGACCTCCGATATGGTGAAGGTTTCATTGAGTTTGCCAACCGCCGCCCAACGCAAGGTAGAGTTGCACGAGCGCCAACCGCTCGTTGAGCTGGCTCTGGGCGGTGTCGGTCTGGGCTTGGTAGGCGCGCGTCTGGGCGTCGAGTACTTCGAGGTATGACGTATACCCGTTGTCGTACCGCTCGACGGCTAGACGGACGGAATCGAGCGACGCTTTTTCGTAGAGCTCGAGTTGCGCGGTGCGCAGCGTCGATTGGTTGTACGCCGTGACGTCGTCAGAGACTTCCTCGAAAGCCCGATGGACCGTCTGCAAATACGAGATCGTGATCTGTTGCTGCTGCGCCTGCGCTAGGTGAATCTCCGAACGAATCTGGCCGCCGTTGAAGATCGGCTGCAGTAGCTGCGCCACGAGCGAGAAGAGCCCCATCGGTCCGTAGAAGACGTTGTTGACCTTCGCTAGCTGTGCCAGCGCGCCGGTGGCGTTAGGATATTCTCCGCTCACGCCTTGCCCGCCGACCGCTGCCGTGCCGCCCAGCGAAAGCGAGGGATAGAGCAGCTTGCGCGCCACGTCAACGTTGCCGGCAGCCGCGGCGATGGCGTACTCGGCCGATACGATATCGGGCCGGCGCTGCAGCAGTTCGCTGGGGACTCCGGCCGGCGGCACGGCCGGCATCTTGACTTGTGCGCTCAGGGGCAAACCGCGCGCAATGTCGTGCGGGTAATCGCCGGTCAACACCGAGAGCGCGTTTTCGTTCTGCGCGATGCTCTGGCGGATCACCGGAAGCTGTTGCGTGACTTCGTAGAGCGATTGTTCGGCCTGCCGCTGATCCTGCATTGACGAGACGCCGCCTTCGACCCGAAGTTTCGCCAGACGCAAATTTTCTTCGCGTACCCCTATGGCTTGCTCGGTGAAGACGTAGACTTCGTCGAGTTCGCGCAGCTGGAAGTAGGCGGTCGCGACCTGCGCCACGACGGTAGCGAGCACGGTGTTCGCAGCGGACTGCGACTCGAGAAGCCGATCGCGTGCCGCTCCGGTTGCGGAGGCTAGCTTACCAAAGAGGTCGACCTGATAACTCACGCCGATGCCGGCCTGCGGCGCGAACTGACTCGACGGCGTTCCCGGCGGCTTGCTGCCGGTCGTCGCCTCATAGGGCGCTTCGAGCAGTCCGTTCACGAAGACCGATTGATTCGCGGCCGTGATGCCGAGGCTCGCTTCGGCTTGCAGTACCGACGCGTAGGCAATTCCCACGTCGAAGTTGTGCGTCAGCGCGCGTTGGATGAGATCTTGGAGCACCGGATCGTCGTAAAGTTTGCGCCACGGCAGATTGGCGAGCGAAGTTGCGGTCGACGCGGCACCGCGATAGACCGGCGGCTCCTGTGCGGGGGGTGGCTGCGAAGGCGTCGGCGGAACGCACGAGGCGATCAGCTGTACGAGCGCGACTAGCCCGATGAGGAGCTTCACGCCGGCTCCTCGCCGGCCGCGGCGGCCCCGGTCGGCTTGCGCTTGCGCTCGATGAACTTCTGGCTAAGCTCGTAGAGCGATGGTGTAAAGAAGATTCCGAAACACGTGGCGGCGAGCATTCCGGCAAAAACCGTCGTGCCGAGCGACTGGCGTGAGGCGGCGCCCGCGCCGTGGGCGAACATCAGCGGAACGACGCCGATAATGAAGGCGAACGACGTCATGAGGATCGGCCGGAAGCGCAGGCGCGCGGCGTCCACGGCCGCTTCGGTGATGGATGCGCCGTGGGCCCGCCGCTCGCGCGCGAACTCTACGATCAGGACGCCGTTCTTTGCCGCCAGGCCGATTACCAAGATGATGCCGATTTGAACGTAGATATTATTGTCGAGCCGCCACATCAAGACCGAAAGAAACGCGCCGAACACGCCGGTTGGAACGGCGAGAAGAACCGCGAGCGGCATCACCCAGCTTTCGTACTGTGCGGCGAGCGCCAAGAACACGAGTAGAATGGAGAAGATAAAGATGATCGTTTGGGTGTTTCCGACGGCGACTTCCTGATAGGCGGTTCCCGACCAGCCAAAGCCATATCCAGCCGGCACCGCCTTTGTCGCAACATCCGCCATCGCAGCAATGGCCTGGCCGGTGCTAAAGCCGGGTGCATTCGAGCCGAAGATCTCAATCTCGCGGTTGGTGTTGAAGCGCTGAATGAAATCCGTTCCCAACCCCCTCTTCACCGTCGTCAGGGTCCGCAGCGGAACCATCTGCCCCGTATCGTTGCGAGCGTAGATGGATGAAATGCTGGAGGCGTTGGCTCGAAACGCGGGCTCGGCCTGAATCATGACGTCCCACGTACGGTTGAATAGCGTGAACTCGTCGACGACCAGGCCTCCGAGCATCGCCTGGAGCTGCGAGAAGACATCGTTGACCGAAACGCCGCGCGCTGCGGCGCGCTCGCGATCGACGTCCAAGTCGAGCTGCGGAATCGAGGTTCGCATGGTGTTATTGATCGAGGTCAGCTCGGGGCGTTTGCGAGCCGCGGCGACGACCTTGTCCGCGACGGCGGCCAGCTCGTTGACCGTATGGCCGGAGCGGTCTTCTAGTTCGAAGGCGAACCCCGAGGCATTTCCGAGGCCCGGTATCGTTGGCGGAACGAATGGGAACGAGAAGGCCTGCGGATAGGCGTTCATCTTATCGCCAATGTCTTTGATGATGCCGTGCAGCGTCAGATGCTCCTTGGTTCGTTCGTCCCACGGCTTGAGCACGATGATCAGGCTGGACGCATCGGCGGTCTGGATTGACGTAAGCAGGTTATATCCCGCCAGCGATATGACGTCGGCAACGCCGTGAACCGATGTGATGTCTTTTTCGATTCGCCCAAGAAGTGCGGCGTTGCGGTCGAGCGACGACCCATATGGCAGC
>DATAPM010000187.1:0-2779 GCA_036265225.1 Vulcanimicrobiaceae bacterium | reverse complement strand
TTCGTTACGGAGCGTTCGGCGCCACGGCGGCCGTGGGAATTCGCGGTGCGTCGTCGCAGCAAGTGCTCGTGCTCATCGATGGGCTGCCTGTTGCCGGCAGTCAAATCAACGACGTGGACCTCGAGCAATACTCGGTCAGCGGCATCGACCGCATCGAAGTCGTGGAGGGCGGCGGTTCGACCCTCTACGGCTCGGGCTCGATCGGCGGCGTCATCAACATTATCACGGCTCCGCAGCCGGCGCGCAGCGCCGCAACCCTCTCGACCGGTTCCTTCAACGAACAGACGTATGCATTCGCCACTCCTTACCTGTCGTTCCAGCGCACCTACGCTACCAACGACTACTCCGTTGCGAACGCCCCGAACCGTCAAAATGCGCAGGCCGGCCTCACCAGTGTCGCCGCGCGATACACTCACTCGGTCGGCGCGATCGATCTTACCTTCTCCGGCAACTTGGAAGACGCGCTCGTGGGAACTCCGGGGCAGCTTGGATTCTTCACGCCGACCAGCGAGCAGGGCAACGTCGGCCGCAACGTGCGCCTATCGGCGGAACATCGGGGTGCGCGTTCCACCACGACCCTGGCATTGGGCGATTCCTCGGAGGATCTCTCGTATACGTGCAACACCCCGGTCGATTCCAACTGCCCCAACGCGTTTTATCCCACACCGTCTCCCGGCAGCTCGTCGAACCCGCCCTACGCGCAGCTGCTCTCCGATCAGCACGCAATGGCCGCTCTGCGCAACGTTTCCGGCGACGACCGGGAGCGTTTGGTTTACGGCGTCGACCTGATGCGAGGCAACTCGCGCGTCGATCAGGGAACCGGCGGCGGATCGGCTCCGTATAATCCCCCGGTTTTTTACACGTACGCTCAGACGGCCGCGTACGTACAGTCGCAGTGGTTCGGCCGCAACGGCGACCAAATCTACGTGGGCTTGCGCGGCGAACGCGACGGCGGCGTTGGAGGCGCGTACTCGCCGTCACTGGGCGGCATCGTTCATTTTACCGACGCGCTGCAGCTGCGCCTCAATGCGGCCACCGCGTTTCGCGTGCCGACGGCAGAGGAACTCTATTATCCGGGCTTCTCGAACCCCAATCTTGCGCCCGAGCGCACTCGCGTTGGCGATGCAACGATTGCGGCACCCCAACTCCTGGGCGGCGTAACCTTTGGCTGGTTTACAACCAACGGCTCCAACCTGATCGTATCGCCGCCACCGGCCTATATTCCGGAGAATGTCGGTCATGCTTCGATCGCCGGGTTGGCCTTTACCGCGCAAACGCTGCCGTTCCATCACCTCGTAGCCAATCTCGGCATCACCAACCTTTACCGCGCCCAAGATCTCGACAACGATACGCGACTCCCCGGGCGCGGGCCGGTCTTCGCCGTGAGTCTGGGGCTGCGCTATATTCCGGCGCGCGACAACCGCTTCGACGGCTTCACTATTGCCGCGCGAACGCAAGGCCCACAAGAATCGCAAGATCCGTACCTCGCGCCGATTTACTCTACCTATCAGCCGTCGACGTTTACGACGGTAGACGCCTCGGTCGGCTACCGCGTGACGCCGCAACTCGTCTTGGCGCTTCGCTGCTACAATCTCGGTAACGATCTTTACGCAATCTACGCCGGTTATCCGATGCCGGGCCGATCCTTTGGCGTGGAGCTACGCGGACATTAGGACCGCCGCGCTCACCCTCGCCGTCGTCGCCGCCGCCGCGCTGAGTCTGCTCGTCGGCGGCACGCCGCTGCGCTTCGGCGACGTCGCGGCGCAGCTCTTCCATCCGCACGGCACGGGCGTCGTCAACACGATCGTCTGGCAGCTGCGCTTGCCGCGCGTCTGCATCGCTGCGACGGTGGGCGCGTCGCTCGCGCTCTGCGGTGCGATGCTGCAAGGCATGCTGCGCAATCCGTTGGTCGATCCATACCTCACCGGCGTGAGCGCCGCCGCGGCCGCCGCCGTAGCGATTGCCATTCTGCTTGGAATCGCCGCACCCGCAACGCCGGCGATCGGATTTCTCGCTGGATTGGGTGCGGCACTGCTGGTTGCGGCGCTCGCGCGGCGCGGCGGCGGACTCGACGGCAATCGGCTGATACTCGCCGGCGTTTCGCTCTCGACGCTCTTTGCCGCAATCGTGACGTTGGCGCTGGTGCGCGCGCGGTCCAACGACTATGCCGGAGCGATCGTAGCATGGCTGGCCGGCTCGATGGCGGGCCGGGGCTGGCACGACCTCGCCATAACCGCGCCGTACGTCGTCATCGGCGTCGCCCTTGCGGCGGCAGCGATCGGTCCGCTCAATGCGCTGCGCATCGGCGATCTTCGCGCCCGGGCCGTCGGCGTCGACGTCGAACGCGCGCAATGGATCATCCTCGCCGGTTCGTCGTTGCTGGCCGCAAGCAGCGTGGTCTTAGCGGGACTGGTCGGATTCATCGGACTGCTCGTGCCGCACTTGGGCCGCCGGCTCGTCGGCTCCGATGCGCGCGCGCTCTTGCCCGCCAGCGCCGCGATCGGTGCGACGCTCTGCATGGTGGCCGATGCGATCTGCCGGCGAATCGTGGCGCCGGCCGAGCTCCCCATCGGCGTCCTGCTCGCGCTTATCGGCGTACCGGCATTTCTCTATCTGTATTTGCGCCCATCCGTTCGAGGAGCGCCGTGAGCCGATGATCGAATTGCGCGGCGTAGAGCTTTCGGTCGGCGGCCGCCGGCTGCTGCACGGACTCGATCTTGCCGTCCCGCCGGGCGAGTTCGTCGCCGTGCTCGGCGCCAACGGTGTTGGAAAGACGACG
>DATAPM010000186.1:0-7340 GCA_036265225.1 Vulcanimicrobiaceae bacterium | reverse complement strand
GCAGGCGTGGCCGGTGTCGCCGCAACCGTGAAGACCGCTAGGATGACCGTAGAGGCAGCCCGCACCATTGCTCGTTTCCTTACGCCTACGACGCCCGGCCGCCCCTGCCTGTGACGGCGAGCCCCCTATACGTAGCGCTTGAGCCAGTCGAGAATCAGATGAATTCGCTCGACGCGATGGATCGGCGACCCGGTGCGCGAGAGGTCGTGATTCTCGTCGGGAACGGCCACGTATTCGACCGTGCGCCCCAAGATTTTCAGCGACGTGTACTCTTGCAGCGTCTGATCGATCGGCGCGCGCGTATCTTCGTCGGCGTGCAGGATCATAACCGGCGTGCGGATGTTTGCTACGTAGGTCAGCGGCGAAAACTTCGCATAGTCGGCGCTGGCCGGGTCCCACGGCGGTCCCCAGTTATAGTATCCGCCGCCCAAGCCGTTCTTGCCCGCGAAGTCGGCGGCAAGATTCTCGCTCTGCAGGTTGCTCACCGCGCGCTCGGCGACCGCCGCCTTATAGCGGTCGGTGTGCGCGATCACCCACAGCGTCGCGTACCCGCCGTACGATCCGCCCAGGACGGCCATGCGCGAGGCGTCGACGTCGGGTCGCTTGACCGCCGCGTCCATCACCGCTTGTACGTCCTGGAACATCGCGTCGCCGTAGTTGCTCTCCAGCGCCCGCTCGAACGCGTAGCCATGCCCGGTGCTGCCTGCCGGGTCGGAGAAGACGACGTTGTAGCCTTGCGACGCGTAGACTTGAAACTCGTGGAAGAACGAGTCGCCGAACTGCGTCTCGGGGCCGCCGTGAATGTCGAGCAGCGTCGGGTGCTTGGTCCCCGAGCCGCCGGTGGCCGGCATGAACCACGCCTGCACCGTGTAACCCGCCGGATCGGTAACCGAAAACTCTTGCGGTTTCGAAATCGTCGCCGCCGCCAGATACGATCCGTTGACGTTGGTCAGCTGGCGCGGCTCGCCGCCGCTGACCTGCGCGACGTAGACGTCGGCCGGATGGGTGAAGTCGCTGTAAAGATACGCAACGCGGGCGCCGTCGTGGGAGATCGTGCACGACCAGGCTTCGCCGCGAGGCGGCGTGACGTTGGTCAGCGCGCCGCTGCCAAGATCGAGCGTGCGCAAGTTGGAGTAACCCGCGCCGTCGATGTTGAGCAGCGCCTGCGTGCCGTTGGGCAGCGGGCCGCCGCAGAGTCCGCCGCCTTCTTTCATGTCGGCGAGCAGCGAGTCGCCCCACGAAACGCTGTCGGCGGCAACGAGAATGCGGCGGTCGGCGCCGTCGGGCTGCGCCGATGCGACGCCGGGCAGCGACGCCGGCTCGCGGGTATCAAACGTGAAATAGTAGACGCGCTTGCCGTCAACGCCATAGAAGAGCCCGTAGTTGGCGGGAAGCGGCGAGGCCATCTTCTGCATCGTTCCGCCGGTGGAAGGCATCGTGTACACGTCGTTGACGCCGCTGTCGACCGACTCGTAACGCAGCGAGTCGAAAAGAATTGTTTTATCGTCGGGCGACCAGCCGTCGAAGCCCTCGGAGTATTGCCCCGAGGTGAGCTGCTTGGCGTTCGAGCCGTCGGCACTGATCGTCCAGATGTGCTGATGATCCTGGTACGTGTAGCCTTGACCGTTGCTCGCGAAGAAGAGCTGATCGATGATGTGGATGTCGGTCTTCTTCTGGCCGGTTTTGGGGGCGAATCCGGCCTTGGCGAAATCAATGTAGGCGGCGTGATCCGGATAGCTATCGGTGACGGAGAGCGCGATGCGGTCGCCGGCATGCGAGACGACCGGACTCGAGACGCCTTGCTTGATGTGCGTCAACTGCGCGATCGTGCCGCCGGCCAGCGTATAGCGAAAGAGCTGCGGCTTCTTCTTCTCGACCTTTCGCACGAAAACGAAGCTGCGGCTGTCCGCCATCCAGGCATAGTCCCCGTCTCCGAGGTGCTTGGTGACGTTGTGCGTGACCGTACCACTGCTGACCTCGACGAGATCGATCGTGCGATCGTACGTATTCTTGGGTCCGTTCATGCGCGCGGCCTCGACCAGCACGTGCGCCCCGTCCGGCGAAATTTGAGCGTTGCTCAAGAGCGTCAGCTTGAAGAGGTCCTCGGGCGCGACCGGCACGGCAGCGGCGGCGAGCGGAATCAAACCGAGAATAAAGGCGGCTATAACGGCGAGGCGCATGGTCCTTATACGCTTTTTCTTTGGCCGGGGTTTCGCCTCCGGCGCCCGCTAGGTGCCCTTCGCTGCGCCGGCATAGAAGATCGCTTTGAAGATCAGTTGGGGCACGGTAATCAAGGTGTTCGGATTGCCGTAGGCGACGTAAAGCTCGCTGTTTCGCAGGCGCATATGGTAGGCAACGGATACGTTCGAGCAGGTGCCCTCGCAGTTACCGCCCCCGTTGGGAATCGGCGGAAAACCGACCACCCGGCGCAGGCCGACGGCAAGCGACGAGTTTCGGCCGAGCTCGTACGAGTAGCTGACGCTCTCGAACCACTGAACGTTACTTGGCGTCGGCGCGGGTTCCCATTGGGCGGTGTCGTCCACCGCAAGCGTCAGCGCGCCCCGATTGCCGACGCGCATCGTCGTCGTGCGAAACCACGTATCGAGCCGCCCGGTGCCGTAGCGTCCGGTGTTGTACGAGATCGTCGTCGGCGTCGCCGACGGGCCATGGTACGGAAACTGCCCGGGATTGTTGGTCTGCAGACCGCTGTTGTAGGTGAACGAAAAGCCTCCGTTCTGCGAAATCGGCGTGAGGATGTCGGCGAAACGCCAATAGTTCGAGCCGGAATAGACTTGAAAGTCCAAGGCGCTCTTGGTAAGCACGTCGAGGAGAATCGAGTTGTCGCTCTGAGCGATTCCCATCGTCGGGCCCTGATACCGGTCGAGCACGCCGGAGATGCCGACGGCGGCAAGTTTGTCGTTCGGGGAAAAATCCCAGATCTTGGCCGCGTAGAGCGCGTAACCCGCGACGCCCGGATGCGAGATGAAACCGTCGGCGGGGTTATAGTATTGCCCCACCTTGCGCGTCGAGCCGAAGAACCCGAACGTTTGATTCGACCAGCCGCCGCCGAACTCGTAGTACTGGGCTTGGTTGGGAATCGCGACGTTGGTCCCGGCATCGTTGCCGTAGTTCGCGTACGCGCTGAGATGCTTGAGGTCGTAGTAAGCGATGCCGGTCGAGGTCGTCACGTCGGAGAATCCCGGCATGTTCACGCCGACGCGCTGCACGGTGGCGTTCCATTTCGTGTCGGCCGAAACGAAGTCGATCGCGCTGGCCAGGTCGTTGCGGTTGTCTCCGACGGAGTCGAACGTCGCAAAGCCGAGCGGGCCCTGCTTGCCCTCGACCGCGTAACCCTGCGAGGGCGTCGGAATAGCCGGCGTGTAGAGCGACTGCAGCGCCTGACAGACGTTGCAGTTGAACTGGTTGTAGAAGTTGGCCGCCTGTGTGAAGAACGGGCGCACCTCGGAGTAATATCGTTGATAGACGGTCGGTGCGATGCTTTGCTGATCGAGCTCGACGTTGGAGTAGTCGGGATGGAACGTCGAGTAGAACGACGCCGTCGGCGTGATCGGAATCGAAAGATCGGCGCCGACGCGCGACGTGGATCCGCCGATGCTCTTGCTGGCCGCCTCGGCGAGCGCGTAGACGGCGGCGCGCGGCTTGGGCCGCGGCGCGGCGAAGCTGATCGCCGGTACTCCGATGCTGCCGGCGTGTGCGTAATCCGAGTTTCCGTACGAGTCGGGCTGCATCTGCACGCGATCGTACGACCAGACCTGTTGCTCTCCGGTCGAGCGGACGTAACGCACGAACTGCGCGTGCCACGTGCCGCCGCGGGCGTTGCGCATCACGTTGAACGGAATCTTCATCGTCACGGTGTAGCCGCCGGCGCGCGTCACGCCTTGCGCGTCCCAATCGGGCGAGTAGCCGGTGTTCTCCGAGGAAAACTGATAGTGCGTGCCGTTGGGCGTCGAGTAAAACTGATAGAAGTAACCGCTGGTGCCGTTGGGCCAGAGGTCGATCCAGACTTCGTCGTCGCTTCCCTGCCCGACGTCGTTGGTGTGCTGAACGGCGACGATCGGTTCGTGCTGCACGGCGTCGAAACGCACGTACAGGAATCGCCCGTCGGAGGCAATCCATGCCTTGGTCGGCTCGCTCGCCGGGCGCGAGCGCACGGCATCCCACGGAAGGTCGAGCGCCGCCGCTTGCGACCATCCGGCCGCCGGCGCGCTGGGGTCGAGCGGCGGATCGGCAATCTGCGGAACGACGAGGTGCGCCTGCACGGCGGCACGCACCACGCCGATCGCTGCCGCAAACGCTAGCGCGCAGCCGAGGGCGGCGAGGCGCAGCTTCACTGAAGGATGGCGCCATCCAGATTGGAGCGGCTGCCACTGCGCAGCGCCGCGGCGTCCACGGGCCGGCAGTCGTGTCCGTTACGGCAAATGAGCGCCCCGCGTAAGTTCGCGCCGTGGAGATCGGCGCCGCGGAAATCCACGCAGCCCACGCGCCCGTCGGTGTTGTACGAGCAGAGTTTAGCGCCGTGAAGATCGGCGTCGCGCAGATCGGCATCGCGGAAGTCGACGCCCATGATATTTGCGCCCACGAAACGCACGCCGCGCGCCCGCGCATCGGTCAGATCGGTGCCGACCATCGCCACGCCCGAGAGATCGCGTCCCGCCAAGTCCGCCCCTTTCGCGTCGCATCCAGTGCAATCGTGAAAGAGGCCGCGAAGGTCGGCATCGTCCAGGCCGATGACGGCGCGGCGAAGATCGATGCCGACCAGCTTCGCTCCACCAAAACGCGCGCCGTGGAGCTTGGCGCCGTCGAAGTCGACGCCGACGAGGTTGGCGCCGGAGAAGTTTGCGCCGCGCAAGTCCGCATTCGCGAAGTCGACGCCGACGTAGTTGACGTTCGACAGGTCGGCATTCTGCAGATTGCGGTTGGCAAAGTCGCAGCCGGTACAGTTTCCGGGAAGTCCCGTCCCGACGGCGACGCTGAGCGCGAGCGAGAGCAGCGGTGAAAAGAGTCCAATCATGTATCGTTTCCTCCGATGGTTTACCGGGAAAAGTTGCGTGGGGAACCAGGCCTCGTACCGCGAGGCGTTCGGGAAGTGAAGTTTACGGGTGCGCGCTTCGGCGCGCGGAGCTACCTGGGCGTGTGTTGCCTGGAGAGGTCCGTGCCGATCATTTTGGTCTTCGAAAGGTCGACGCGACTGAGGTCGACGCGGCTGAGATCGCAGCCGTTGAGCGTCGCACCGCTGAGATTCACGCCGTCCATCTTTGCGTTTCCGAAGTCGATGCCGACCAGCTCCGCCCCTGAGAAGTTGACGTTGCGCAGGTCGGCGCCTCCAAAGTCGTCGCCGCTCGCCCGTACGCCGTGCAGGTCGAGCCCCTCCATGCCGGCGCCGCTAAAATCGCAGCCCTTGCAGTGGTTGAGCACGTCCCGCATCTGCGCCGATCCCAACGCGGCGTTGCGGAACTGGCAGCCCGTTATCGTTGCGCCGGTAAAGTCGGTTCCAGTCAGATTCGCGTGCTGGAAGTCGCAGCCGGTGAGACGGGCGTTGCGGAACGAGACGCCGTGAAGGTTGGCATTGGAGAAGTCCACGCCGTTGAGCGAGCTTCCGGCAAGGTTGGCGCCGTTGAGATTGGCGTTGCTGAGATCGACGCCGGTATACGACACGCCGCGCAGGTCGCGGCCCTGCCAGTTGACGTTGCTGTAGTCGCAGCCGTTGCAGTTCTTGCCGCTGCTGCTCTGCGCGATGGTCGCCGGCAAGAGGCCCGATACGCGCTTCAACGTGCTGTTGATCGCCGGAACCGAGACTTGTTCGGCAATTCGCTCGCCCAGCTCCGTGTCGGCGTTGATCTTTCGGGCCAACGCGTCGCCCTGAGCCGCCTTCGCGGCATTGGTCTGCGCGATTCGATGAATCGTTAGTGTTGACTGTAGCGGCGCGGCCGGCTTCTGGACGTGCGTCGCCGGCGTCTGCACCTGCGTCCGCACCTGCGTCTCCACGTGAGTGACCGATTTAACGGGCGCGGCCGGCGGAACTGCCGCTCGCGCGGTAACGCGCGGTTGCTGCGCTTTGCTTTCGACGGGATGCATCGCGGTTGCCGGAGGCACGGCGTGCACCGCCGCAAGCGGCGCTACCGGCGCGACGACGACTGGTGCCGCGATCGTCGGAGCGACGACGCCGATCAGCAACGCGATCGCCGCTACCACGCTGACGGCGACGGCCGCCGGCCCAAAGGAAAGCGTCGTGGCGATATTGCGTCCCGCGCCGAGCAAACGCTCGATGCGAAGCGAGATGTGTTTGCGCGTCGCGAAAACGCCGGGAGCGGGAATCGGATGACGCGGCCACGATGCCGTCTCCGCCATCTTCGTCAAGCAGAGCGCGTAGGGCCGCACCTTGCCGACGAACGAGAGCACCCAATCGTCGCAGGCGACCTCGCGTTCGAGATCGAGCTGCTGGCCGATGAACTGCGCGGCCGGATTCCAGCCCAGCAGCGCTTCGATGACGCGCTGCGCACCGTTGGTCCAGTCGTCGGCGCGGCGCAGATGGGCGAGCTCGTGCAGGCAGATCTGATCGACTTCGGGCTCGGAGAGATGGTCGAGCAGCGTGCGCGGAATCAAAATCATCGCATCGAACAGACCGACCGCAACCGGTACGTCGGTTTCGTCGCTGACGCAGAGCCGCACGTCGCGCCCACCCTTATTCGCGCTCAGCCACTGCGGCATCGAGTCGCGATATTCGATCGGCAGCGGCAGCGCGTCGCGCTTGAGCTGCTCCAGCCGCGCTAAACCCACGATCAGGCGCGCCAGCGCGTACGTTGAGAGCACCAGCCAAAGCGCGAAGATCCCGAGCGTTAGCGGCAGCGGGAGCGTCACGTGCAGGCGTTCGGGCAGCAGTGGTGCCGTCTCTCGCGGCGCCCTTACCGGCGTTTGCGCCCGTGGCACGGTCGTTCTTGTCGCACTCCGGGTTTTGAGCGATTCGTGCACGGGCGCTACGCCCGACGTATGCGAGGTTAGCGGCTGAGAGACTTGGGTCGTCTGCGGCGCTGCAAAAAAGACCAGCGTCGTGACGACGGGGACGATCAGCGCCGCGGCGAGCGTCGCGCTCCACACGGTATAGCGCGTCGACGCGTTGATGCGCGGCCAAACGCGCAGGAGCAGCCAGACGCAGAGCACGAGCAGCGCGTCCTGCCAGAGCGCGTTGAGCACGATTGCCGAGAGCGCGCTGGCGGCGGTTACGAAACCTTGATAGAGCTCAGTCATTGCGTTCCTCGTACTCCTCGATCAGCGCCTTGAGGCGGAGGAGCTCGTCGCCACTGGGGCGTTCGTTCTCGATC
>DATAPM010000185.1:0-5132 GCA_036265225.1 Vulcanimicrobiaceae bacterium | reverse complement strand
ACGCAGTACGAGTTCGGCAGCATCCTGCGGTTCGTTGAAGATACCTTCGGTTTGGGGCGGCTCGGCACGACCGACGCGCGCGCCACGAGCATCCAAGATTGCTTCGATTTTTCGCAGCAGCCGCGGACGTTCAAAAAAATCCGCTCGAAGTACTCGAGGAGGTATTTCGAGCGCCAGCCGCCGTCGTACCAGCCCGTCGACAGCGAGTAGCGTTGGCGGCCTAGGCCGCAACCTCCAGCGGCGTATAGACGAACCGGCCGCCGACCATCGTGGCGATTACGCGGTAATCCTTATCCCAGAAAGAGAGATCGGCGCGCGCGCCGCGCGCGATGCGGCCCATGTCGGCTTCGTGATGGATGAGGCGTGCCGGCGCGAACGTCGCCGCAACGATCGCCTGAGCAAACGGTATCTGCGCGTACGACATATAGTTGCGCAAGGCGTCGTCCATGCTCAAGGCGCTTCCGGCGATGGTGCCGTCGGCGGCACGCATCACGCCCCCGTCAATGTGATATCCGGGATCGGCCGCCGGCATGTTATCGCTAGCCAAAACGAGACGGTCGCCGAGCGTGCGATGGAGAATGTCGATCATCACCGGCGAGACGTGGAATCCGTCGCAAATTACCTGCACGAGCGTGCGGCGATCCTGGATGAACGCGGCCAGGATCGAGGGATCCCGATGATCGAGGTGCGGCATGCCGTTGAAGGCGTGGGTTAAAGAGCGAAAGCCCAGACCGATGGCCAGCATTCCTTCGCGATAGCGAGCGCCGGTGTGGCCCGCCGAGCAAACGATTCCGCTCTCCAAGAATACGCGCAGGGCGTCGCTCGCGCCGTCAATCTCGGGGGCCATGGTAACCAAGAGGCAGCCGCCTTTGCATGCGTCGACCATTTCTCGGGCGTGCGCCGCACTCGCCGGCATCAGCCACTCATTGCGGTGGATGCGGCGGAACTTTGGATTGAGGAACGGTCCTTCGAAGTGCACGCCGAGGCAGCGCGCGCCCTCGGGCGGGGACTCCTCGAGCTCGTGGGCCGCTTCGACGATCTCCGAGGCGGCGTGCAGCATCGATTCCCACGGCGCGGTCATCACGCTGGCGACAAAGCCGGTTGCTCCGGTGCGCGCGTAGGCGGCTCCGGCCACCGGTACTGCATTGCCTTGGTCTCGATTGAAGAGGAACTCGTCGGCTCCGTTGGTATGGACGTCGATCAAGCCTGGGGCGATGCTGCTTCCAGAAGGAAGTTCGTAATCGGTCGGCCCGTCGGCCGGCAGCACCTCTGCGATCCGCCCTTCTTCGATTGCGATGCGCCCGAACGTTGACGTTCCGTCGCCGACCGCGATGAAGGCTGGCCCCAGCAGCAGTCTGGACATTTTCCTGTGGCTTCGTTCCCTTAGTGGCCGTGCCCTAGTCTTGCGGGGCTCAGCTGCGAATCAGCGCCAACGCCTCGTCGCGATGGCGCTCCATCAAGGCTTTGGTATCGCCTTCGACGTTGAGCCGAAGCAGCGGCTCGGTATTTGACGGGCGCACGTTCATCCACCAATCGGGATAAGAAATGGTTACGCCGTCGAGATGATCGATTTCGGCGTCCTTATAATGCTCTTCGATCTCGCGCAGCTTGGCGGCAACGTCGGTAACGCTGCTGTTGATCTCGCCCGAGCGAAAGCGGGTGTCGATCGGCGCGATGACTTCGCTGACCGGCTTGCCGGCTTCGCTAAAGAGTTCGAGACATTGCAATAGCGCGATCATTCCCGAGTCGGCATACCAGTTGTCGCGAAAGTAGAAGTGCCCGCTGTGCTCGCCCCCAAAAACGATGTCTTGCTCTCGCATCACCGCTTTGATGATCGAGTGCCCGACTTTCGATCGTATTGGGACGCCGCCGGCTTTGGAAATCAGCTCGGGAACGCTGCGGCTGCAAATTAAGTTGTAGAGGATTTTTGAACCCGGATATCTTTTGAGGGTGTTGAGCGCGACCAGGGCGGTCACCGTGCTGCCGTCCACCAGATCGGCCTTCTCGTCGACGATGAACATACGGTCGGCGTCGCCGTCGAAGGCTACGCCGAGGTCGCACTGATGTTTGCGAACCGCCGCTTGCAGGTCGATCATATTCTCCGGCTCGATCGGACTCGCGGGATGGTTCGGGAAGCTTCCGTCGAGCTCGAAGTAGAGCGGCACGACGTCGCAGGGTAAATGCTTGAAAACGTGCGGGACGGTTTCGCCGGCCATTCCGTTTCCGGCGTCGATGGCAACGCGCATCGGTTTGATTTTCGAGATGTCGACGAAAGAGAGGCAATGCTGGGCGAAATCGTCGAGCACGTTGCGCTCCGAGATCGCACCCGCCGTGGCGGCCTTCGGAGGAAGGTCGCCGGAGACGATCTGGTCGCGAATCGCCGCCAGTCCCGTGTCGAGCGATATAGCCTCGGCTTTTCCTCGCGTGAACTTCATCCCGTTGTACTGCGCGGGATTATGCGAGGCCGTGATCATCACGCCGCCGTCGAAATCGAACTTACCCACCGCAAAGTACAGTGCATCGGTCGAAACCATCCCAATATCCACGACATCTGCCCCGGCATCCGCCGCACCGCGGGCGAAGGCGGCGAAGAGGTGTGCTCCGGAGGGCCGCATGTCGCGTCCCACGACGACCGTCGTTTTCGGCCCCGCGTCGAGCAGCGGCACGAAACAGCGCCCGATCGCGTAGGCCACCTCATCGCTCAGTTCGGACGGATAAACGCCGCGAACGTCGTACGATTTGAAGATTGTGGGATCGACTCTGCCCAGCACAGCTTGCGGGTCTTCGACCGCGGGTCCGTGACGCCTTCGTGAAGAACGGCCCGCTCGCGCCCTATACCGGCACGCTACTGCTGACGGCTTTCTTAGTGGTGACGCTGTTCTTTGCCGTGCAGGGGACGTTCGAAACGCGCGGCCAGATCGCCAGCACCTTCGACCGTCAATCGCAAATTCAACAAGCGCAGATCGACCTCGAGGACCTCCTACGACTGCAGATCGACGAAGAGAACTCGTTGCGCGGCTACTTGTTGACCCGCGATCCATTTTATATCGCTCAATATCACGACGCGGCCGCCGGTTACGATGCCAAGCAGGCGGCGATTCGGCGTACGCTGCAGCAGCAGCAGCTTCACGAAGCCGACGCGCAACTCGCGTCGTACGCGCGCCTGCAGTCCCAGTGGCGGACTCAAGTCGCCGCGCGCCTCCTGCGAAATCCGGGGCTGAGTCTCGACGAGCTCGACAAGCGCAACAAACTCTTCTCCGACTACGAGACGCGAACCGTTGCCGTGATTCGCCAAATCTTGGCGGGGACGGATGCCGCGCTCGTTGCCAGCACGCAGCTTCAGTTGGATCGCTCGTCGTACGTCCGCGCGTTTTGGGTTCTGGTTTTCGGCATTCTGGCGATTCTCTTCAACGCGTACCGTTCGCGCCTCAATCGAGAGCTCGAAGAGGAGCGCACCGTTACCGAGATCCTTCAGCGTGCCTACCGCAGCGAGTCCGTTCCGCTGCCGCACTGCGAGGTGGGCAGCGCATACTTCTCGGCGACGAATCACTTGGCGGTCGGCGGCGACGTCTTCGACGTCTACCGCCTCTCCGATCGCCGCGCGCTCGTGCTCATTGCGGATATCAGCGGAAAAGGCGTCGACGCCGCGGTTCTGACCGCGTTCATCAAGTTTATGGTGCGGGCAATCGCCTTGCGCCACAGCGGTCCGGCTGGAATCCTGACGGAGTTCAACCTCGCGTTTTCTAAGGCCGTCGGCAACCCGTATCTGTTCGTCTCGATGTTCGTCGGCGTGCTCGACACGACGACGTTCAGTCTGGAGTATGGCAGCGCCGGACACGATTGTGCCTTCGTTCGGCGCCTCGACGGCGTGGAACGATTGGCGGTGACCGGGCCGGTGCTGGGCGTGATGGAAGAACCGTTCGGAAGCGAGACCATCGACCTTCACCCCGGCGATATGCTGGTGCTCGCCACCGATGGACTCACCGAAGCACGGAACCGGGCGGGCAAGCAGCTCCTCGAGGACGGGGCCATGGAGTTGATCGCGCACGCCAGTCCCCACGCGCAAGAACTCGCCGACGGGCTCGTCGCGGAGGTGCGTGCCCGCGGCGGTAACCGCTTGCGCGACGACCTGGCAATTCTTACCATCGCCGTGGTGGACGGGGAGTTCGCCGATGCGTAGGGCGATGGCCGTCGCAGCCGCGCTATGGCTGGCCGCTATTGCGCCGGCCTGGGCCGACTGCACGTGGCATCGCGGCCAGTACGTCGTGCTCTACGGAACGACCGACGATCCGTCGGTTCTAATTTGGGATTCGCGCGCCCGTCTGCGCGCGTATAACGCGGCTTCTTTCGACGAGGCCCAAGCGATGCTGCCCCACGCAGTACTCGTCGGTCCCGGTACGCACGCCGAGGTGGTAAGCTGCGTTGCCAGTTACGTCGAATCGCCGCTCTTCCGCTCGCCGGACGACGCCGTCGGCGTGATCATTACCAGCGGGCCTAAACACGGACTCATTCGTTGGGTCCTCGGCTCGGATCTGCGCTTTCACCCCAAGTAACGTCAGTACGGTTCGCGCGCGAAGACGCGCAACCGTCCCCCGGGCAATGCCACGAGTTCCATGGCAATGCCGTAGGCTCGCTCGAGCAACGCCGAGTCGAGCAGCGTTGCGGGCTGCTCGAAGGCCATGAGTTGGCTGTCGCCAAGCAGCGCGATCCGGTCGGCGTAGGCGGCCGCTTCGTTGAGGTCGTGCAGCGCGCAGACGACGGTCTTGCCGGCGCGCGTCAAGCCGCGCAAGAGCGCGAGAATTTCGTGAGCGACCCGGACGTCCAAATGGCTGGTCGGCTCGTCGAGAAGAAGGATCGGCGTCTCCTGCGCGAGGCCCAGCGCGATCCAGACGCGCTGCCGTTCGCCGGCACTCAGCGTGGCAAAGAGGCGTTCGCGTAAAGCGTCGATCCGCACCGCCGCAAGCGCGCGATCGATGGCCTCGTCGTCGGCAGCCCGTTCGAACCATTCCCACCAACGGTGGTACGGAAAGCGTCCCATGGAAACTACGTCGCGCACCAGCAGCGCGTCCACGAGCACTTCGTCGCTGGTAACCAGCGTCACACGTCGCGCCCGTTCTAGCGGCGCCAGCTGG
>DATAPM010000184.1:0-9147 GCA_036265225.1 Vulcanimicrobiaceae bacterium | reverse complement strand
TCGTCGATGGATGGCGCAAAGTAGGCCGCCGTCATCGCGGCGACGACGCGACGCGACGCGCTCGCCGGCACGACGGCGCCGATGCCGACGATATCCGGGTAAACCGCGATGTTCACTTGACCGCCGAGACTATGCACCAGTGCGTAGAGCGACTTGCCGCTGGCTAGCGGCGCTACCGCCGCCGCCGTCGCCGCCAGGTTCGACAGGCCGGGCGTCGCGTTATCGTAGCCCGCGCCGGGCGCGCGGAACCAAAGTCCAATGGCCGCCGACGCGATCGTAGGATCGGGGTCGACGACGTAGGAACCACCGCGCGGCAACGTACCCATGCCGATGTCGCGCGCCATCGCGGCCTGTACGGGCTTCGGAGCCGTCAGCGCAATCGCGACGGCCAGCACGGCAACGAGAACCGCTCGCGCGGTCATGCCGGCTTCGGCGAGATCTTTGGGGGGAATACCGAAGGTGTCTCGAGGCGTTTTGGCTCTTCGGCGGGCCGCTCGACCGGAGTTTCGGCTACTGCCGTGCCGGCCGTGCGGTCGAAGGGACGCGCTGCGAGGATGGCCTGCACCTCTTCGGCTTCGACCGTCTCGAATTCGAGGAGTGATTCCACCATGCGCTCGACCTTCTCCCAGTTCTTCTCGAGCAGGTCGCGCCCGTTGCCATAACACGATTCGATGATCTTGCGCACCTGCGCATCGATCTTGCTGGCGACTTCCTCAGAGTAGTTTCGCTCGTCGCCGAAGTCGCGCCCAAGAAAGACTTGATGGGCGCCCCGTCCGAACTGGATCGGACCGAGCTCGCTCATGCCGTACTGCGTCACCATGCGGCGCGCCAGCTCGGTGGCTTTCTCGAAGTCGTTGCTTGCGCCGGTCGTAACGTCGCCGAACTTGATCTCTTCGGCGAGACGCCCGCCCATCGCCATCGTAATAGCGGCAAGCAGCTCTTCGCGGGTTTGACTGTGACGGTCGTCCTCGGGGAGCGACCACGTGATGCCCAGCGCCATCCCGCGCGGAATGATCGTGACCTTGTGAACCGGATCGGCCTTCTCGAGCAGTCCGCCGATAATGGCGTGGCCCGACTCGTGATAGGCGGTGGTCTCTTTCTCTTTCTGCGACATCACCAGCGACTTGCGCTCGGGACCGACCATCACGCGGTCGATCGCTTCGTCGCAGTCGATCATCTCGATGAAGTTCTTGTTCTTGCGCGCCGCGAGAAGCGCCGCTTCGTTGAGCAAGTTCTCGAGATCGGCGCCGGAGAAGCCCGGCGTTCGTTTGGCCAGGATCTCGAGTGAGACTTCCTTTCCGAGGGGCTTGTTGCGCGAATGCACTTCGAGAATTTTCTCGCGCCCTTTGAAGTCGGCGCGCCCCACGACGATTTGGCGGTCGAAGCGTCCCGGGCGCAGCAACGCCGGGTCGAGCACGTCGGCGCGATTGGTCGCCGCGATCAAGATGACGCCGGTGTTCTGATCGAAGCCGTCCATCTCGACGAGCAGCTGGTTGAGCGTTTGCTCGCGCTCGTCGTGGCCGCCACCCAGACCGGCGCCGCGCTGACGCCCTACCGCATCGATCTCGTCGATGAAGACGATGCACGGTGCCGACTTTTTCGCCTGATCGAAGAGGTCGCGAACGCGCGACGCGCCGACGCCGACGAACATCTCGACGAAGTCGGAACCGGAGATCGATAAGAACGGAACGCCCGCCTCGCCGGCGATGGCGCGAGCCAACAGCGTCTTGCCCGTTCCCGGCGGTCCCAGCAGAAGAACGCCTTTAGGGATGCGCGCACCGAGCGACTGGTACTTCTTGGGATATTTCAAGAAGTCGACGATCTCGGCGAGCTCCTCTTTGGCTTCGTCTACGCCGGCGACGTCGGCGAACGTTACCTTCGGCCGATTCTCGGAGAGCATCTTGGCGCGCGAACGCCCGAAGGATAGCGCTTGGCTTCCGCCGCTCTGCGCTTGACGCAGGATGAAGAAGAGTAACAAGACGGTGATTGCCAACGGACCGAGCGTCATCAGGCTCGATAGCAATCCAGCGTTGGACTGCTGATCGAAACTGATCGCGCCGCTCTTGACCTTGCGATAGACTTCGTCCACGAAGGTCTGGTCTACGTTAGGGACTGCGACCGTATACTTGGTGCCGTTCGACAGGTCGCCGACTGCGTTGAGACCCGTTGCGTGAAATGACTGAACTGACCCGGCTTCGAGCTTCTGATAGAAAGCGCCGTAGTCTAGCCGCGTCTCCCCCTCGCTCGGTTGAACGAACCGCTCGACGACGATGAAGACGGCCACGACGGCCAGGATGATCAGTATGATGGACCGGAGATGCTTGCTCACCTTAGCGTTAAACCGTTTTTACCTCTCGAAGCTCGGCCAAATAAGGAAGATTGCGATAGAGTTCCTTGTAATCCAAACCGTAACCTATGACGAAGACCGGCCCTACCGCCAGACCGGCGTAGTCGGGCTCGAAGCTCGCCTCGCGCCGAGCCGCTTTGTCGAAAAGCGCGCACGTGCGCAGACTCGCCGGTTGACGCTCTCGTAGTAACGCTTGCACGAACCGTAACGTGCTGGCGTCATCCACGATCGTGTCGGTTACGACGATGTGGGCCCCCGTTAACGGCAGGCCGGCGTCCATGATCAGACGCGGGCTTGCCCCCGAGGTCCCCAGAGCGCCATACCTTCCGACGCAGATATAATCCACCAGGATTTCGCTCGGACCGTCCGGTTGCCCCGCGAGTGCCCGGGCGAGGTCGCTGGTAAAGCACAGCGCCCCCTTCAACACCCCCAGCAGCACGAGCGGTTTCCGCCGGTAATCCGCCGCGATCCGAGCAGCCAAACGTTCGACTGCTGCTACGATTTCCTCGGGACCGTATATCCGCGGCCCCATCCCCGGCTCCCGCTCCAATGCCGTCACGACCTTTTCATACCTCTGATACCATCGCGTTCGATTCTCAGCGACACCCCAGGCTTCATATAGAAGACGCCGGTTCGCCCCTCTTCCAGCGCCCGAACGGCCGTCTCGACGTGCTCGAAGTCAATGTCGCGCAACTCGGTCTCGTCAGCCAGACGCCGTCGCAGGGCGCGCCGCAGGTGGGCTCGCTCCGTTCCGTCCTGCTCGTCGGAGACCAGCGATGCCGCTCGGGCTACGGCCTCGTCGAGGCCGGGGAAAAGGGGGCGCAGCGCTTCCAATGCTTCGCGAACCGCGTTACGCCGAAGCGCCGGCTGGGCGTTGGTCGGGTCGACCGCGTAGGGCAGCGAGCGGGTGTGGCAATAGGCGCGCAGTTCGTCGGACGAGACCCCGATGAGTGGCCGGGCGAGCGCGACGCCGTCATCGAGCTGCCGGCGCGCGCGCATGCCGCGCAGACCATCGGGCCCGGCCCCGCGCAACAAGGCCAACAGCACCGTTTCGCTCTGATCCTCGGCGTGATGAGCCGTCGCGATGACGCCGCAGTTATGCCGGCGCGCGGCTTCGAGCAGCGCCGCATAGCGCGCCTCGCGCAGGCTCTGCTCGTCATGCGCCGGCGCCTCCAAGGCAAATACTTGCAGTGGAAGCTCGTAGCGCGCCGCGATTTCGAGTACGACGCATTCGTCTTGCCAGCCCGAAGGGCGCACGCCGTGATTGACGTAGGCCAGTGCGAGCTTCAGCGACATCGACTGCGCGACGGAGTGCAACGCGCAAGCCAGTGCGACCGAGTCAGGGCCTCCGCTGCAGGCGACGAGTACGCACTCGCCGTTGCGAATGATGCCGCCGGTTTCTATGGCCCGTTCGATCTCGCGTTCGGGCCGCGCGCCTCTCACCGCCGGCGTACGTGCGCCGCGATCTCGCGTTCGACGTCGCGCTTGGCCACCGCGGCGCGCTTGTCCCACAGTTTTTTCCCGCGCGCTACGCCGAGCTGTACCTTGGCGATGCCGCGCGTGAAGTAGAGGCGCAGCGGTACGATGGTTAACCCCTTCTCGGAAATGCGGCTCTGCAGGCGCGTGATCTCTTCCTTATGCAGCAAGAGTTTGCGCGGACGGCGCGGCTCGGCGTTGGAGAAGCTGCCCTGCTGATACGGCGGAATGTGCATGCCGACGAGCCACGCTTCGCCGTCGCGAATGCGCGCGTAGGCCTCACTCAAACTCGCCCCGCCGCCGCGAACCGCTTTGACCTCGGTCCCCGTGAGGACCAGTCCCGCCTCGAACGACTCGAGGATTTGATACTCAAACCGCGCGCGGCGGTTATCGATAACGGTCATCGCGCGTTCGGATTCCGGCGGTCGTCAACGGCGTCGAGACGGCCGAGTGAAACGAAGCTGCCCTCGGCCTGCGCCAGCAACGTGCCGGCGCCGTCCACGATGCTCGCCTTCACGCCGAGCACGTTGCGCCGCTGCCACGTCACGTTACCGAGCACGTCGACCGGCACTTCGAGCGGAACCGGCTTGCGAAAGCGCACGTTCACCGAAGCGGTGACGCCGCGGTGCCCGGCAAAACCCGCGGCGTGGGCCATCGCTTCATCTAAAAGGGCCATCACAATGCCGCCGTGCGCGATGCCGCGCCATCCTTGATAATCGGCAGCCAACGTAACCCGGGCCCGCACGCCGTCTGCATCGGCTTTGCGGTCGAAGCGAATATGCATGCCGATGGGATTGGTTGGACCGCACGCAAAACAGTTTCCGTCGTCAAAGGGTACGTCGCTCATCGTCCCGCGCTCAGGCGGTCGACGAGATAGGCCGGCAACCCCGCCTCGCGCATCTTCTTCTGCACCGTTTCGATGGGATATTCGTAACGAATCCACTCCACGCTGCGCTGGTCGGAGTCGTAAAGCACGAACGAAGCTAAGGGGTTGAGATCGCGCGGCTGCCCGACGCTGCCCACGTCAATGATGTAGCGCTTATCCGGCTCGAGCTGCAGGGATCCGCCGTGCTGCATGTGCTTGTGTCCGATCGCTCCGTCCGCATCGCGCGTCCAGTACTCCGCGATGTGCGTGTGGCCGACGAAGACGATCGCGGCGTCGGTACGGTCGAAGGCGCTCGCCGCCGTGGCTTTATCGAGGATATATTCGAAATAGTTCACCGGAGCGCCGTGCACCAGCAGAAAGTCGGGAAAGCGCAGTTCGTAGGGCAACGCATTGAGCCACTGCCGGCTACGCTCGTCGAGCACGCCCTGCGTCCATCCGATGGCCGTGCGGGCGGCGCGATTAAAGTGCTCGACGCCGAAGTTCTCCACCGCGGCCAGGTCGTGATTCCCCAAGACGGCGTGGCTGGAACGAGCCGCCAAGATCGCCACGCATTCGTTTGGATTGGGCCCGTAACCGACGACGTCGCCAAGCGAAACGACCGCGTCGCCTTCCGCGGTCAGCGAAAGCGCGCGCTCGAGCGACTCCAGATTTCCGTGGACGTCGGAGAAGATCGCGTAGCGCATCGGCCTAAGCCGCGGCCTCCTCGAGCACGGCGCGCAACGCCGATTCAAAGGCGCGGCGCATCGGCTCGGTACCGGCGCTCACGCGAATGCACGAGTCGAGCGGCGGCGCGCCGGGCTTGCGCACCCAAACTCCGCGGCGAAGCAGTTCGTTCATCACCCTCACTGCGCGCTCGCGCGTTTCGAAGTCAATGCAGACGAAGTTTGTCGCCGACTCGACGTAGCGGCAGCCTAACTCGCGCGCGATTCGATAGTAATCATCGCGCGCCCGAGCCGTCTGCTCCACGACGTACTGCCGGAACTCGTCGTCCGCGAGCGACGACAGCGCGCCGACCTGCGCGTTGCGGTTGATCCCGTAGTGCAGCCGGATCTTTTGAAAGACGCGTACGTTCCGCTCGCTCGTCAAGGCGTAACCGATGCGCGCCCCGGCCATCCCGTAGGCTTTGGAGAAGGTGCGCAACCGGATCAAGCGGTCCGAAAAGTCGGCCGGTAAGAGCTCGGACTCGTCGACGAAGTCGGCGTAGGCCTCATCTAAGAGCAGCAGCGTGCCGGCGGGCAGCGATTCGTAGAAACGCGCGAGGTCGGCGCGCCGAATGAAACGCCCGCTCGGATTATCGGGATTGGCCAGATAAACGATCGGCGTCGGCTGCGATCGCGCCAGCGCCAGCAGCGCGCCGCAGTCGGGCGTGCCGTCGTCGCGATAGGGTGCCTCGACCGGCGTTCCGCCGTATCCGAGGACGTGATAGATCAGCGTGGGATACGTGCCGCGCGTCGTCAACGCGGGTGCACCGGGCGCGACGAAAGCTCGAACCGCTAAACCCATGAGATCGTCGATGCCGGAGCCGACGGCGATCTGCTCGGGCCGGCACGCGTGCTTCGCGGCAAGCGCGTCGCGCAAGTCGAGCGATTCGGGATCGCCGTACCAAGCCAAGCGGTCCAGTTCGTCGCTCATCGCGCGCATCGCTTTGGGCGACGGGCCAAAGGCGCTCTCGTTGGCGCCGAGCCGCACCAGCTCGCGCAAACCGTGCTCGCGCATGAGCTGCTCCGGCCCGACGAACGGCGTCATCTCGGGTATCGCCTCGATAGCGCGAGTCGGACGAATCATGAGCCTCCTAAGAAACGATGAACCGTGACGACCGTTGCGGCCGGCCACTCCTCCTCCGCTTCGCCCATCACGAGGTAGCCGCCGGCCCGTGCCGTCAGGCTTACCGAGAACGAGCGCACCGCCAGCGGCTCCGCCACCAGCCGTCCGCCATCTTCGTGGACGGCCACCGGAATATACCAAGTCCAGCCGACGCGGCTGAGCGCCGGCTGTGCTAAGTGCGCGTTCACCGTCGCCGGCCTGACCGGCGCGCCGATTAGCGCCGCGAAAAGCGGCGCGGCCACCGCTTCGAGCACCATCAGTGCCGAGGTCGGATTCCCCGGCAAGCCCACGATCGGCTTGGCGCCGTGCGCGCCCAAGAGCGTCGGCTTTCCCGGCTTGAGGCGCAGGCCGTGTACCACGACGCCGGGCCGAGCAATGGCCTCGACGGCATGTGGCAAACGATCGCGCTCGCCTACCGACGAGCCGCCGGTTACGACGACCGCGTCGCACTCGTCAATGGCGCGATCGAGCGCCGCTTCAAACTCGTCGGCTTCATCGCGCAGCGTCGGATAGTGGCGCGGCTGCGCGCCCATAAGTTCCAGCGATGCGGCTACGGCGTAGCGGTTGGAGTCGCGAATCTGACCGCCGACCGGACGTCGATGGGGAGCGACGAGCTCGTCGCCGCTCGAGAGCACGGCGACGACGGGACGGCGGTAGACGGGAACGTTGGTGACGCCCAACGTCGCAAGCACGCCGATCTCCGGCGCGTGCAATCGGCGCCCCGGCGATAACACCGTCTCGCCGCGGCGCATGTCGGCGCCGGTTTCGATGACGTTGCTGCCGGCCGCAACCGGCGCTTCGACGACGATCGCGTCACCGTCGAGACGCACGTCTTCGATCGGTACGACCGCATCGGCTCCCGGCGGCAGCGTTCCCCCCGTGGGAATGCGCATCGCCGATCCGCGCGGCAGCGCCGAACCCGCCCCTTCGCCCATGCGAACGTCACCAACGATCGGAAGTTCGCCGGGAACGTCGGCGGAGACAATTGCAAAACCGTCCATGACCGAGCGCGGCGCGCGCGGATAATCTTCGTCGGCACAGACCTCCTCGGCCAAAATGCGTCCTAACGCGTGTGCCAGCGGCGTTCGTTCGGTCTGCGGTCCGGCGAGCTCGACGCGCGCGAAAAACGCCACCATCGCTTGACGGGGCGCGAGGAGTCTTTCGGCCACGAACCCACGCCCTGGTAGGACTGGATTTCCGGGCTGCATAATGGCGCGCTTCTCCATGTTGGATATTTCTCTCGTTCGGCGCGATCCCGAACGCGTGCGGCGCGCGTTGCGCCGCCGCGGTCTCGATCCGTCGACGGTCGACGAGCTTCTGCGCTATGACGAGGAGTACCGCTCCGCGCTCACCGTCGCCGAGCGCGCCAAGGCCGAGAAGAACCGCCTCTCGGCCGAGATCGGCAAAGCTTCCGATAAGGCGGCCGCCGCGCGCGAGTTGCGGCCGAAGATCGAAGCCCTCTCGTCGGAAATTGCCGGCGCCGAGGCGCGAGCCGGCGGCCTCGCCGTAACCAACGAAGAGTCGCCGCTGCACGCGCTGCTCGACAACACGCCGAACCTCGTCGACGACTCCGTTCCCGACGGTTCCGACGAAAGCGCCAACGTAGAGGTACGCCGCTGGGGGCAGCCGCGCGCGTTCGACTTTGCGGTTCGGCCGCACTGGGAGCTGGGCGAGGCGCTCGGCATCCTCGATTTCGCTCGCGCGGCGAAGCTCTCGGGGAGCCGCTTTGCCATCCTCGCGGGCGAGGGGGCGCGCCTATCGCGCGCACTCGAAGCCTTCTTCTTCGATCGCGCGCAGCGGCGCGGCTACGTTGAGATCGCGCCCCCGCTGCTGGTTTCGCGCGCGACGATGTGGTCGACCGGACAGCTCAGCAAGTTTGCCGATGCGATGTTTTCCGACCCCGATGCCGGCCTCTTCTTCATACCGACCGGCGAGGTTCCGCTTACCGCACTGCGCAGCGGTGAAATTCTCGAAGCCGGCGAGCTCCCGCAAAAATACGTCGCCGGCACGGCGTGCTTTCGTAAAGAAGCCGGCGCGGCGGGAAAAGACACGCGCGGACTCATGCGCCAGCACCAGTTCGAAAAAGTCGAGCTGGTCTGGCTGAGTAAACCCGACGAATCGTTCGCCGCGCTCGAAACGCTAACGAACGATGCCGAATCGCTGCTGCAAGAGCTGGAGTTGCCGCATCGCGTGGTCGCGCTCTGCGCCGGCGACATTGGTTTCAATGCGGCCAAAACGTACGACATCGAAGTTTGGGTGCCGAGCAGCAACTCGTACCGCGAGATCAGTTCCTGTTCCAACTGCACCGATTTTCAATCGCGCCGCGCCACAATTCGTTTTCGTCGCGACGCCGATGCCAAGCCCGAACTCGTTCACACGCTCAATGGCTCGGGACTGGCGCTGGGGCGCACGCTAATCGCGCTATTGGAGAATGGTCAACAAGCCGACGGTACGATCGTGATACCGCCGGCCCTGATTCCGTTTGCCGGTTTCGATCGAATTACGAAACGTCTTGGATGAGCTCGAGCAGCACTTCCCGGTCGAGATACCGGATGTGCCCGTGCTCGCGCCGTAACGCTTTGCGCGATTCCAGCTCGGCGATTGCACGCGCGGC
>DATAPM010000183.1:0-3553 GCA_036265225.1 Vulcanimicrobiaceae bacterium | reverse complement strand
AACGAAGCCCAACGCACGAACGGGATAGTTCACGCTTTCGGCGGCGCGCGACAGGCGTTTGCCGATTCGCCGGTTTCGCCCGGCGATAACGACGGCCGCCAAGGGCGTCTGCACGCCTTCGAGCGCCGCGAGCATCCGCTCCAGCGGCGCGATTCCGAGGCCGCCCCCCATGAGCAGCGCGATCCGGCGGTCGCGCGGAAGGTCTAACCGCTCGCGCAACGCGGCCTTCGATTCAACACCCTCGACGAACTCGCGACGAACCGGGATGCCGCTGACGGCAATCGCGTCGGAACGCACGTTGCGCGCAAGGAGCGCGTCGCGCATCGCTTCGGTGGCGACGACGTAGCGATCGATGTTCTCGTGAATCCAAAAACCGTGCACTGCAAAGTCGGTGACGATGGCGACGACCGGAGGAGCGTCGGCATAGGTTCGCTTGTATTCCGCCATCGCGCCGCTCGGAAAGGCGTGCGTACAGACCACGACGTCCGGCCGCTCGCGCAGCATCAGTGCGCGTAAGTTACCGGCCGTGAACTGATGGGCCCAAGTACGAAAGCGACCGACCTCCGTGGCGCGTTCGGCTCGATTGTAAATATATTTGTACATCTGCGGAATGGTCTTAACCATGCGCAGGTACCCATCTGAGACGATGCGCGAAACCACCAGCGCGGCATAGTCGTAGGAGTCCACGACCGGAGTCTGCGCGCGCGGCTCGATGGCTCGAAGCTCGGCGCCGACGGCATTGGCCGCCGAGGAGTGCCCGACGCCGACGCTCGCCGAGAGAAAGAGAACGCGAATTACGGTTCCTCCAAAAAGTACTCGATGATCTCTTCGGCGACGCTTTGATCGTCGAGCAGATTCCCGGCAAGATCGGTAACGATAAACTGATCCTCGTCGCCTTCGCCGCCTTCGTGATGGAGCACGGCATACGAGGCGCCCTCTTCGGACTCAACCAGTCCGACGACTTCGAACTGTAACTCCGTGTCATCTCCCGTTCCGATTCGCAGAACGTCGTGAAGCTCCAGTGGCCCGTGTGATTCGCTGGCGCCGTTAGTTGATGGCATCGGTTCCTCCTACTGTAGACAGCGAGCGACGTTGGCTTGATGCTGGGCCAGCGTTCTGGAAAAAACGTGACGCCCGTTTCCGCAGTACACGTAGTAGAGGTATTCGCTCTTCGACGGATGGAGCGCCGCCTCCAGCGACGGCCGCCCCGGATTCGCGATTGGCGTGGGCGGCAGACCGGCGTGGGTGTATGTATTGTAGGGCGAGTCGAGCTTGAGGTCGGCAAACGAGAGCGCCGTCTTATGGCGCGGCAGCGCGTATTCGATGGCCGCGTCGACCTGCAGCGGCATGCCGAGGCGCAGCCGGTTGTAGATGACCGCGGCGATCTGCGGGCGGTCCGACTCGCTCTTTGCCTCACGCTCCACCAAGGATGCAACCGTCACGGCCTGCGGGATGGTGACGCGCAAAGCGTGCGTGCGCCGTTCGGCATCGCCGGGCAGCTCCTTGAAGAACTCGCCCATCAACATGTCGGCCACCTGGCCCGGCCCGGCATCCAAGGGGACGAGGTAGGTGCTCGGAAAGAGATAGCCCTCGAGGTTCTTGGTGCGCGTGCCGTCGACGACGATGCTGCGTCCGAGAAATTCACGCGCGAACGGAGCGGCATCGCCGACGCCTTCGGCGTGTAGGCGATCCGCAATCTGCGCCGCGGTAAAGCCTTCGGGAATCGTCACCCACGTTGCCACCTGCGCGCCGCCCGTGACGAGGGCCTGGAGAACTTCGTTTTGCGTGCGCCTCGGATCGAACCGGTACTCGCCCGCGCGCACGGCCACGTCTTGGCTGCGCATGCGCGCCAGCGCGCGAAAGGTAAAAACGTTACCGATAATGCCGGATTCGGCGAGTTGCCGCGCGATTTCGTCAAACGTCGCGCCGCGAGTGATAACGACGCGCGCCCCTCGTGCCGGGTGCGACCGGTCGCCGTAGACGAGATAAAAGAACAGCCCGCACGCACCACCAGCCAGTAATACCGCGACGGCCAGCGCGATCGCGGCGCCTCGCCAGAAGCGGCTCACGAAAGGGTGCCGTTACGGCGGCGCGCCAGAAAGGACTCCAAGATCAGCGCCGCCGCCATCTTGTCCACGACGTCGCGTCGTTTGCGGCGGCTGACGTCGGCCGCAACGAGCGTCTTGGTTGCCTGCGCCGTAGTGAGGCGCTCGTCGAGGCGATGGATCTTTCCGATGAAGATCGCACGAAGCTCTTCGACGAAGCCGTCCATCGCCTGGGCTGCTACGCCGCGCTCCCCGCGCAGCGTCAGCGGGTCGCCCACGACGAGCTCGTCAACGCCGTACGAATCGAAATATTCGCGCAGCTTCGCCAAGTCGTTACGCTTGTTGCTGCGCTGCACGGTGCCGACGGGAAGCGCAAAACTTTCGCTGGGATCGGCGACGGCGATGCCGATGCGCTTGCTGCCGACGTCGAGCGCCATGATCATCGGGGCGCTAGGCTCCCAGCGTATCGAGGTGCGCCGACGCCTTTGGCCGCCGTCCCAAATGGTGCGCGATGAGTTCTTCGACCGCCGCAGCCGCAGCCGGCGTGGCGCGAAGCGCCGCACCCTCGTTGCGCGGACGGCCCAACGCGCGCAGATTCTCGAGATCGCCGGCTTCGAGCTCCGGCAAATCGCGCCAGCGTTCGCGACAGCCGCGATCGATCACGCCCCCGCTCTCGGCGTCGAGCCAGACCGGAATCTCGCGCAACGGTGCGCCGCAGCGAACGCAGTCGAAGAGCGGAGGCCCGATGCCGAGCATCTCGAGCAGCCGCAGTGAAAAGCGTGGCAGCAGGGCACGCGGCGCGTTCGTGCGCGCGATCGCCTCAAGCGCGCCGGTGAGCAGTTCGTAAACATCGGCGAGGGCCATCTCCGGCTCGCAAAAGGCGTCGACGAGCTCGGCGACCAGCGAGGCGACGGCATAGCGCTCGGGTTCGACCATGCGCTCCCACGGCGCGCGCGAAATCTCCGCCGAAACGATGACGTCGAGCGAGCGCCCGCGGTGCATCAGCAGCTCGCACTCGTTGGCGAACTCGAGCCGGCCGGCGAAGTGGCTGCGCGCCCGGCGCACGCCCTTGGCGACGGCATTCACCTTGCCGCGGTCGAGCGTGAAGAGCGTGACGATTCGATCGGCTTCGCCGAGCGGACGCGCGCGAAGGACGACGCCCCGCGTCTTATAAGCGCGCGGCGGTGTCGGGATCCTCGGTCTCCTCCGGCTCGGTTTGCGGGGCGCCGTTATTATAGACGCGGACGGCGAGAATCCGCCGGCCGCGCGTGCGCTCGACTCGCAGGCGAGTATGGTCGTCGGCATCAATCTCTTCGCCTTCGTTTGGAAGGCGTCCGAAAAGGCCGACGGTGTAGCCGCCGATCGTTTCGAAGTCCTCGGTCGGCAGCGTGGTGCCCAGCTTGGCGTTGACGTCCTCGATGTTGGTGCCGGCCTCGACGACGGCTTCGACGTCGGAGAGCACCGAGATCGGTTCTTGTTCGTCAACGTCGTGCTCGTCGCGGATCTCG
>DATAPM010000182.1:0-4197 GCA_036265225.1 Vulcanimicrobiaceae bacterium | reverse complement strand
CGGAGACTTGGAAGTCGCCGCCCGGCACCAAATAGCCGAGCTTGCGGATCTGGTCGATGATTTTGTACGTGTCGTGGCGACGTTCGGGCAGCGTCTGCGCATCGAGCCGCGCGTAGTTGTCGCCGATCGCATTGCTCCAGCCTTGCGGCTTGCGTCCGACCGTCGAACTGACCGACTTGATCCCTTCGACCTTCATGATACCGTTTTCGAGGTTAGTCACGTACTTCGCGGTTACTTCCAGCGGCGTTCCGGGTGGATACGTGACCGTCATCGCGATCTCACCGGTCTGCACTTGCGGCACGAAGTCGAAGTCGATGGGGCCGAGGATTGGGAAGAGTATCGCCAGCGCAATCGGAAGCCCGAAAGTAGCCAGCGTGAGCCGGCCGCCCCGGCCGGTCTGGTAGAACCACCGGCCAATGACGCGAGGCATGTTTTTGACCGCTTCGCCCGAGCGCCGCATCATCGTCGCGGTGCGCGAGTGTCCGTTCGCCGACGACCACCGGTAATTGATTCCGGATTCGGAAACCTTGCGCCGCAACGTCCAGCCGACTCCGTGCCAGATGGCCGCGAGGACGAGGAATACGACGTTGACCGCGATCGTCGTCGTACCGGCACCCATTGCGAGCGTCAGCGAGTTGATGACGAGTACGACGCATACCCAGACGACGAAGAGTCCGTGCTCGAGCGCGTAGGGGAGCGCGCGCGTCCGGTACCAGGTTAGAATCCGCTCGTAACGCAACACCAAGAAGTTCAGCAGCATCAGGGCGCCGATCATAATCGGCAGAATATAACGCAGCTCGCCCATCGGCCACGGGATGAAGTACGCGAGAACCGCGCCGCCGGCTAGTATCAGGGAGGCCTTCAGAGAGCCGAGCGTGTCCATCCAAGCCGGCTGCCCTTTCGAGCGTTTTAACACGCTCCACCGGGCCGCCAATAGCGGCGTGAGCGTGAACGAAACGAGCAGCGAGAAGAGCGTCGCAATGACGATGACCGCGCCGAATTCGCGCAGGTAGGCGCCGACGATTCCCGGCAGAAACGCGATCGGCAGGAAGACGACCACGTCGACCATCGTGATGGCGACGGCAGCGCCGCCGATTTCGCTGCGGCCGTTGACCGCCGCGTCGATCGGCTCCTCGCCGAGATCGCGGTGCCGGGTGATGTTTTCGAGCACCACAATGGAGTCGTCGACCAAGATACCGATGATCAGCGAGAGCCCCATGAGCGACATCGTATCGAGATGGAACGCGAAAATCTTCATCAGAACGAACGTCGCGAGGATCGACGACGGAATCGCAATCATGATGACGATGGCGTTACGCCACGCGTGCAGGAAGAGGAGCATCACGAGCATTGTCAGCACGATGCCCTCGATCAACGACTGCCAGACTCCGTTGAGCGACTTTTGCGTGTAATCGGCCGGGGCGTCGATCTCGGTCAGCGACACCTCGGGAAACTGCGACTCGATCTTCTTGATCTGCTCGCGCGCGACTTTCGTTGAGGTAATCTCGTCGGCAGCGATGTTGCGGCCCAGCTCGACGTAGATGCGCGGCTCACCGTTGAAGTGCGAGATCGACGTCGGCTCGACGTGGCTGTCGAAGGCATAGGCGACGTCGCCGATCTTCATGTTCTTGTTGGAGCTGCCGGGAATCATGAGCGGAATGCCCAGCAGATCTTGCGCCGTGTTGATCTCGGCGTGAACCGATACGCTGGTCTCCTGCGTGTGCTGGCGCATGATGCCGCCCGGAAGATTGGCGTTGTTGGCCGCGACCGCGGCGAACACGTCACCCAGCGTCGCGTTCGCGCCGACCAAGCGTTCGGGAATTGGTTCGACGTGGAACTCGCGATCGGCCGCACCGCGAACGTCGACGGTCTGGACGTTAGGGATGCCTTTGAGCAGCGGCTCGAGTTTGTTGTTCGTAAAATCGGCCAGCTGGGTCTGAGTCATCGACTTCGAACTCACGGCCAGATCGAGCAACGGCTGTGAGGCGCCGTTCTTCTCGACGCTGGGCGGGTTGAGGTCTACCGGAAGGTAGACGCGCGCCGTGTCGACCCCGCTCTGCACGTTGATGGCGGCGATGTCGAGATTCGTGCCGAGCTTAAACTGGACGACAATAATTCCGACGCCCTCCTGAGCGGAGGCGCTCATTTGATCGAGGCCGTCGATTCCGTCGAGCTGATCTTCAATGGGCTTGACGACGAGCCGCTCCATCTCCTGAGGCGAAGCCCCCGGATAGGCCGCATAAACTACCACGATCGGGAAGTCGGTATTGGGCGGATTGGCACTGCGGCCAATCCGGTAGAATGAGATCGTACCGAAAATTGCTAGCGCGATGAACACCATGGCGGTGATCACCGGCCGGCTAATCGAAAAGCGGGTCAACCACACGTTAGAGTTTCCATTGCTGCTCTGGTTTACGCCGGGGGACCGGACTCTGTTTCAGGGCCGATTTCAAAAGTTCCTCAAAGGGGCGCCAAAGCGAGCAACCTAGCCCTCGCATTTCTTGGCGGACCCGTGCTCCTTTTTAGAGAAGAACGGGCGCATCGGAGGGTCGCGTAATGGGAGCTTTTTCGGATGTCAGCCGCCGCATCGCTCAGCTTTGCATGGTTGCCTTAATTGTTGGCTGCGGATCCACTGCGGGCGCAACACCACGGGTCCCCCTGGGGCCGGCCGGAACTCTCTCACCCGGCGGCTCGCGAGCCCAGCGGGGCGCTCATGTACGCCTCCACGGGGTGGAACGTTGACGTCTTCGACTTCCCCAGTGGAACGCCGGAGGGTCAACTCGGCGGCTTCGATCAAGGTTTTGAGAAAAACGGGCTCTGCCTGGACGGCGCCAACGATCTGTTCGTTGCCGGCTGGAATCACGATTCGCTCAGAGGCCAAACCTACGAGTTCGCTCCCGGAGGTCAGACGCCGATCGAAAAGCTGACGACCCGCGGCATCGCGCATACCTGCTCCGTGGACCCCACCACCGGAAATCTTGCCGTTGCCGAAATCAGGGACAAGTCGGGAGACCCTCACGGCGCGATTGCCGTTTTTGCCGGCGCGCAAGGGAGTCCAGCCTACTATATCGATCTGCAAACCATTGAGTTCCGCGACTGTGCGTTCGATAACGCCGGCAATCTATACATCTCGCAAGACTCGCAAGGCAACCTCGTCGAGCTCGCTCAAGGTTCCCAGACGTTTGAAACGATTGCATTGAACGCCGGCGCGATTTCCGGAAGCTTGCAATGGTACGACGGCGAGCTGCTCGTCTCGAGTTGGACGGCAAAGAGATCTAGGGATACCATCGACCAGGTACAGATTACCGGCAGCATGGCGACGATCGTCGGCACCACGCTCCTCGACGGCAAGGGCCGTACGCGCTCGGCCGACCAGTACGTCGTCGGCGGCGGAATCATCGTCGGTCCCGGCGATAACGACAAGTACCTCGAGATGTGGAACTATCCGGCGGGCGGACGGCCTACGAAAAACTTGGGGCGGGGGAATCCCGGCACTTGGCAGAGCGTCGCCATTAGCACGTAGCCGATCGGCTTTTTGAGTTTACGTCACGTTTTGCGGCCGCCTTCCGTCCATAAGTGACGCGGCCCGCACCGCGAACACGTCGTCACGAAGGAAAGACCGATGAAAATTAAGGTGACCACCGTGTACGTAGAGGACCAGGAAAAGGCCCTGCGCTTTTATACGGACGTTCTGGGCTTCACCAAGAAGGCTGACTTTACCAACGGCCCCTTTCGCTGGCTGACGATCACCTCGCCCGAGGATCCGGACGGGACCGAGCTGCAGCTCGCCCTCAACGATGACCCCGTGGCCAAAGCCTTTCAGCAGGCCAGATTCGCGCAAGGTCAGCCGGCCATAATGTTTTTCACCGACGACATCAACGCCGACTACGAGCGCGTCAAGGCCGGCGGTGCGGCCTTCACCATGCCGCCTACCGCGGTGACCGGTTCGACGATCGCCATGCTCAACGACACCTGCGGTAATCTGATTCAGCTCTCGCAGCTAGCGCGCTGGTAGGCTATCCCTTAAAAATTTCGCGCCAGCTCTTTAATCATCTTTCAGCTCGACGAACACCACGTGTGAATCGGTGGTCCCTATGTTCTCGCCGACATGGACTTGGGCTGGCGACCACAGCGCTTGACCTGCCTTGACGGTCACCTCCCTAACGTCATTTCCCACGGTCAGGCGACGCTGGAAGT
>DATAPM010000181.1:0-1853 GCA_036265225.1 Vulcanimicrobiaceae bacterium | reverse complement strand
AAGCCTGGCGTCTGGTTCCCGACGAGCGCATTCCCGGCACGCTCAACGTCGGGCATACGCTGCCGACGATCGTCGAGGCGGCTATCTATATCACCATCATTCGCGTCGCGCCGGTCACGCTGATTTCGCTCATTCTCGCGGCCGTCGCGGGAGCCTGGCTCGGAGCCGGAGTCGTGGCGCGGCTGCCCCGCCGCTACGTTCAGATCGGCATGGGAAGCTTTCTGTTAATCGCCGCGATCGTTTTTCTGACGAACATCTTCGAGTGTGCGTCGCGAGGTGGTTATTGCGGCGGCACCGAGCTGGGTCTCGAGGGCGCGAAATTTTGGTTTGCGATCGCGGCCAACTTTGGTCTCGGTGCGCTCATGACGCTCGGTATCGGACTCTACGCGCCGGCGATGATCCTGGTGAGTCTGCTCGGAATGGATCCTAAGGCAGCATTTCCGATCATGATGGGGTCGTGTGCGTTTTTAATGCCGCTGGCCAGCGTGCGATTCATTCGTTTCGGTGCATTCTCGATGCGCGCGGCACTCGGTCTTACCTTCGGCGGCATACCGGGCGTGCTGATCGCCGCCTACATCGTGAAATCGATGTCGCCGGTGGCGGTGCGCTGGCTGATCGTCGCCGTCGTACTCTATGCCGCATTTGCCATGCTGCGGTCGGCCATGCAGCGACGGCCCGAAACGACCGTTCCGTGAGATTCGCCAGGGCGCTCGGTGCGGCGGCGAGCGTCGCGATTGCGGCCGGATGCGCCGGCATCGTTCCGAGCGATTCGGCGCACGGCATCGCTTCGCCAAACGTGCCGAGGCGCTCCACTCCGATTCGTCACGTCATCGTGATGATTCAGGAGAATCGCAGCTTCGATAATCTTTTCGCCACGTTTCCCGGTGCCGACGGCACGACGACGGGGAAGACTTCGAACGGACAGACGGTTCAACTCAAAAAGGCCGAGCTTACCGAGATTTGCGACTTCGGCCATTCGCGACAGGGCTTCGTTCGCGACTACGACGACGGCAAGATGGATGCTTTCGATTTGGAGGGCGGAAGCGGTCGCTGTCCCGGAAAGGCCGGAACCCGGCCGTATCAATACGTTGACCCGGCGAAGATACGACCGTATTGGGATATCGCCGAGCAATACGTTCTCGCCGACAAAATGTTCCAGACGCAAGGCAGCGGGAGCTTTACCGCGCACCAAGATCTCATCGCCGGCGGCACCTCGATCGATCCTTTCCATAACCTCGTCGACTTTCCGTCGCACTCGCCGTGGGGCTGCGACGCGCCAACGGGCACCGTCACATCGCTGATCAAGGGTCCCGGCAATAGCGTTCCTGCGCCGGCCAAGCTGAAGGTACTCTATCACGAAGGGCCGTTTCCGTGCCTGAAGTACGCCACGCTGCGCGACCTCCTCGATGCGCGCGGAGTTTCGTGGAAATATTACTCGCCGCCGGCCCTCGAGGGATCCGGCTCGCTTTGGAATGCCTTCGATGCGATCAAGGCGGTGCGCCATGGACCCGAGTGGCAGACCAATATCACCAAGTCGGAGAAAGCGATATTCAAAGATATTTCTAAAGGCACGCTGCCGGCGATGTCGTGGCTGGTTCCCGACAACACTAACTCCGATCATCCCGGCTCGGCCAGCGACACCGGACCGTCGTGGGTTGCCAGCGTCGTCAACGCCGTTGGTGAGAGCAGCTACTGGGATTCAACGGCGATCGTCGTCGTCTGGGACGATTGGGGCGGCTTTTACGAGCACGTTCCTCCGCCGTTTTTCGATAACTGGGGAGGCGTCGGTTTCCGCGTGCCGATGCTCGTCGTCTCGGCCTACGCGCACAAAGGCACGGGGAGCCAAGGCGGTT
>DATAPM010000180.1:0-4542 GCA_036265225.1 Vulcanimicrobiaceae bacterium | reverse complement strand
GAAGTGACGGGCCACGCAGCGAGCGAGAATCAGACGATTTCTTGGTAGCGCCAACGCGAATCGAAGGCGATACCGTAGAGCAAGTCGAGACAACCGAACACGACAAAAAAGCCGGCTCCTACAAAGGAGTGCCATCTCGGTGTTGTCGCCGGTTGCCGTAGGTATGTGGGCAAAAATGTGGGCCACAGAATCCACTCGCGTGGACGAGCCCACCTCACGTCAAGACTCGCCATCTTTGCCCTCATTGAGGGATGGAACAACGCGCACCGGCGACATTCGGGCTCAGCTATCGCTCGCAGGCTGCCCCCAGCGAGAGGCAGCAGCGTGATCACAACGTATCGCGGTCTTTTGCACACCATCCTCCCGAGTCAGGAATTCTGGAGCCATCGAAATGATCGTTCCACGAATGATTTCGCGTCCTCGTCGACGCAGTCGCCGTGCGCAGGGACTAGCTTGTCGAAATCCCATGCGAGGAGCTTGAATAGCGATTCTCGTCCCAACTCCGTATGGCGCCTTCCGACAAATGACAGGCGGAGATCGCGGGGCGCGCCGCCCTGCAAGATTCCGCCGAAGCGCAGGAGTGCATTTCGCAGCGCGCGCCCCTGGTAAGGCTGAAAGTTTTGAATGAAGTCTGCCATGATGAGCGTGCGGGAGTGCCGATGAAAGAATTCAGCCTCGGTAAGTACGCGGCTTCCTCGAAAGAGTAGTTGGCCGATGTCGGCTTTCCAAGCCTGCGGTGGCGTATCGCCAAGCATGCGAGCGTTCCAAACCTGCGCTTGAGGGTAGAACCCGGCCCATTGTTTTAAGCGCCAATCGTGCAGGCGCGTTGGCATACGAGATGCGAGATGGGGCCGATATGCTCGAGTTGCCCCGCCTCCTCGCGCGTCGCGGCGACTGGGGAATTGATCCAGAGTGAACCGTCGCCGAGTCTAACGACGACCATCCGAGTTGGATACAGCATGCCGAAAAAGCGCACGCTGGGCCCCTCGGCGATCCAAAGATTTTCCGCAAATCGCTGCAAGCTGTCCACCCTGCGGTGCGTTAGACGTGATCCGGCCGAGTCTTGCACGGCAGGCCCACCCCATCCGAAAACCCGGAAGCACCGGCGCAGATGCCGCGCATTGCGGTTCTGCTCTGCCGTGACGGGCGCTTTACTTTCGATCATCGTGGTTGCCGAAGGTGCAGATGCTGCGTTCTTGCGAACGTCCGATGCCGTTGCGGGACGCCCTGCGATAGCGGCGCCATCAAACTGTCGAGCGGCGACATCGAAGATGATGCCGCCGCGTCATTCGCAAGCGTCGACTGAGGCGTCGGGGCGACCGTCTTTCTATCGAACAACCGTTCTGACAGTGTGACCATATTCGATGATCGCACAATTGCGAGCTACGTGAACCAGCCCATGAAATGCAATCTCGCGCCGAACCCTCAATAAGTCTGCCCTGCTGGCGCGTGACGCCCAGACGGACCGGAGCGGTCGCGGCGAAATCGTTCCTTAATCGATTTTCTCCCGATGGTTCAAAAATTCGACAGCGCGCGGGCACTTCCGGGCGAGAGGGGTTTTAGTGCCCGGAACGACGGCCGCCCCCTTCTCATCTTTTTAGAAGAAGCTTCTAATCATTATGAACGAACGCTTTTGCATTAACGATGTTAGAAACAAAGCATGAGGAAATCGCATAACGTCTTACTGGCATGCGCTCTGGGCGTAGGATTCTTACTCGGCGCGGCGGCGCCGGCATCGGCGGCACACGTTTCCGTAGGAACCGCGCGACCAGCCGCGACGGGGCGGGTCCTGGCGGGCAACCGCTACTACGGAACGGGATACCGGGGCTATGGGTATCGCTACGGCTACGGCTCCCCCTACCGCTATGGCTACCGGTACGGCTTCGGTAATCCGTATGGCTACGGCGTTGGTTACGGCGCAGGCTTCCTAGGCGGAGGCTACGGCTACGCGCCCTATCCGGCCGCATATGGGCGGCCGGCATACTGGGGACGTCGCCCGTATTCGCGTCCTTATCGCCGCGCATATCGGGGGCCGCGCTTCGCCCGCTGAGGGCACAAAATGAAGATGGCACCGCACGTTCACGAGACATTGCATGTGGAGCACGCGGCTCGGTCAAGCCGGTAATGGGCGGCGCGCTCGCCAGCGCAGTCGGTAGCGAGGTGGTCGTGGTAAGTCAAAGCTAAGTCAAAAAGCTGGTCAGGGAACGCAAACGCTCGTAAGACCAAGCGTTTCGTGGTAGCGCCAACGCGAATCGAACCCAATGAGCGGTCCAGCCCGCGGGCCGTTAGACGCCGTGTTCGCGCACGGCGCACGCCGGCGGCACGGCGACGGCCTATCCTCGATGCATGAAGGGCAAGACGTCGATACTGGCGCTGGCGGCGGGCACCATCTTTCTCGGCATGGTATCCCAAGCGCGGGCGGCCGAGCTACCGCAGATTCTAACGAATGATAACACCCAGGCGACCGGACTTATCGAACATGGCGTGCTGCGCGTCGTGCTGGTTGCACGGCGTGGGCTGTGGTATCCAGACGGCCCAGGAACGATCGGCCTGCCCATCGAGGCCTTCGGCGAAGCCGGCAAGCCACTGCGCATCCCGGGGCCGCTGCTGCGAGTTCCTATCGGCACCCGCATCGCCGCAACGGTTCGCAACGAGCTGGGTCACGATCTAACTGTGCGCGGACTAGCGGCGCCAAGCGATTTGCCGATGTCGCCGCTGCTCGTGCAGAGCGGTACGACGCGGAGCGTCTCGTTCGTCGTCAAACGGGCGGGCATATTCGGGTACTACGCCTCGGACAAGGGCGAAACTATCGACGATCGCATCTTCGCCGACGCCGAGCTTTCGGGTGCGATCGTCGTCGAGGCGAGCGGCCAGGCGCCACTTGATCACGTCTTCGTCCTGGGACTCTACGCGCCAGTGAGAATGAAAGATGGATCGCCGAACTTTATGTATTTTTTAGAAACGATCAACGGCCGCTCGTTCCCTGCCACCGAGTGTCTCGCGTACGAACGCGGCAAGGCCGTGCACTGGGCTGTTTATAACGCATCGTCGATGATTCACCCGATGCACCTACACGGATTTTACTTTAAACTCGATCGACCGGGCGCATACGACGAGGTGACGCATCGATTCCATCCGGGAGACGCGGAGGAGTTGTCTTGGTTTGCCGATCGGCCGGGAAACTGGATGTTTCACTGTCATATTGACGACCACATCACACGCCACGCGCCGCTGCGTGACATGCGCGCCGGAAAGGCCGACCCGGATCTAACAGTCGCAAAACGCTTTCACCAGCCAAACGAGCAAATGGGCGGCATGGTGATCGCTTTCAAAGTCTTGCCGCGCCCTGGCGATAGCGCTCCCGTCGCGCAGGTAGAAGGTCGCCGGCTCACCCTTGAAATGGATGCAAAGAACGTTGCGCACCCAACGTACGAGGGCCTTAGCCGCGGTATCGTGCGGCTATCCGAGGGTAACACGATCGCCGTTTCAACGGGTAATCTGGGTCCGCCGATCGTGTTGACGCGGGGCGAACCCGTCGCGATTACCATCCTCAATCGGACATTTGAAGAAACTAGCGTGCATTGGCATGGAATCGCACTCCAGGACAGCTATTACGACGGCGGAGCCGGAATGGGCATGGCGACGAAAGACGCTCACATGTCACCGCCCATCGAACCAGGGGCATCGTTCGAGGCGCGCTTTACGCCGCCCGACGCCGGGACCTTTATGTATCACGCGCACATGGACGACGGCTGGCAACTCGCCGGCGGGCTGGTCGGCCCTCTCATTGTCATGCCTGCGGGCGAGCGGTTCGACCCATCGACCGATCACATCGTGATGATTTCTGAATCGTACGAAAAGGCGGGCAGTCCGTTCGTGGTGATCGGAGGAACCCTGACGCCTGCACCGCTCACAATGGAGGCCGGAGTGCCGCAGCGTCTGCGATTGATTGAGCTTTCGCTCAGTGGAGAAAACCTCGCCGTCTCACTTTCGGATGGATCGCGCGTGCTTTTGTGGACGCCGATTGCAAAGGACGGCCGGACTTTGCCGGCTGCCCTACGATTGCCAGAGATCGCTACGCGTGGCTTGAGCGTTGGGGAGACGCGCGACTTTCGCTTTACACCGGAAAGACCAGGTACACTTACGCTTGCCGTCTACGATCTCGATAATAACAATATGCTCGTCGGCTCTCAGCGCATCACCGTTACCGCGGCGGCTGATCTACCGCGATAAGAAGATCGGCTTTTTGGTAGCGCCAACGGGAATCGAAAGCGGTACCGCACAGCAATCCAAGACAACTGACAACGACTAAAGATGACGCTTCTAGGGAAAGCCCACTGGGCGTTGTCGCCGGTAGCCAGGAGTATGTGGGCCAAATGTGGGCCACTAGCAAACAGAATCGCCTGCGCAGATTTCGCTCCAGAACGGTCGGCGGAGGCACATAGGTCCCAAGAAAAAGGCGCACTTCCGAGCGCCTGACGATTTGGATTTGCAGGTCATTTGATTAATCGTGAGACGCGCCTTGGTAGCGATCCAAAAGCT
>DATAPM010000179.1:0-3068 GCA_036265225.1 Vulcanimicrobiaceae bacterium | reverse complement strand
GCTCGCACAGATTCGCGGCATCGCCGTTACACGGCTTGGACGCAAACGCATCTGTGGACGCATGGTTGGTGCCGATCTCAACGGCACGACGCAGTATTACCGCGCGTGGGAATCGCCCTTCGAAACCGATCGCGAGACGCTCGGCACCGATATCGGCGCCGTGCATTCGGGTTACGCTAGTCTGACGCCCTTGCTGCTCGATCGTACGGCTCCGTCGCTGGAGCCGTTCTCGCCCGGTTCGGAGGCGACGTAGCCGCGCGACGCGGCGCCATCGTTTGCGGCGCGGCGGGGCAAACGCCGGCCGGATAGCTCCGCAAGCGGCGCCAGCCGCATCATCAACTCTTCGAACTGCGCGCAATCGAGGGACTGCGCTCCATCGGAGAGGGCGTTGGCCGGGTCGGGATGGACTTCGATGATTAGACCGTGCGCGCCGGCCACGATGCTGGCAGCGGCGATCGGAGGAACGAGGCGCGCGATACCCAGCGCGTGAGAGGGATCGACGATGACCGGCAGGTGCGTCATCTCTTCGAGGAGCGGCACGACGGCGAGGTCGAGCAGGTTGCGGGTTACCACGTCGAACGACCGCACGCCGCGCTCGCAGAGCACGACGTTCTCGTTGCCGCCGAGCAGAACGTACTCGGCGGCAAGCAGCCACTCCTGAACCGTCGCCGAGAAGCCACGTTTGAGGAGCACCGGCGTCCGCGTCGCCCCGGCCTCACGCAAAAGGGGAAAGTTTTGCATGTTGCGCGTGCCGATTTGCAGCATATCGGCGTACTGGACGACGCGCTCGACGTCGCGCGGATCCATCACCTCGGTCACGACGCCCAAACCGTAACGATCGGCGGCATGCCGCAGCATCTTGAGCCCCTCTTCGCCCAGACCTTGGAACGAATAGGGCGATGTTCGCGGCTTATAGGCGCCCCCGCGCAAGACGTTGGCGCCGGCGGCGGCTACCGCGCGCGCGGCCTCCTCGAGCTGCTGCGAGGACTCCACGCCGCAGGGTCCGGCGCAAATCGCGATCTCATCGCCGCCGAACGTAGCTCCGCCGCGCAGGCGCACGACTGTGCGCTCGGCCCGCGCGTCGCGACGGACCAGCCGATACGACTGCGGGACGTTGACCCCTCGCTCCACGCTGGCGCCTTCGACGCGCGCGAGAGCCTTCATGCTCCTAGCCAAGCCAAGGAAGGCACCGGCGTGCAGCATGAATGAGGCAGCCAATGGAGCACGTTGCCGTCACGGGGATGGGAATCGTTACGCCGATCGGCAGCACGATCGGGACTTTTTGGCAGAACCTCCTTCGAGGCAAGCGCGCCATCGCGTCGATCGAGGGTGCCGGTAGACTCTCGGGCAATCGCCTCTGGGCCGCGGTGCCCAAAGAGTTCTCGCACAATGGCGAGTTGACGCCGGCGGTGGCCAGAAACACCGACCGATTCACCCAATACGCGCTTGCCGCAACCCAAGAGGCGATCGACCAAGCCCGGCTCGATCCGCCGCCGGCGCGCACCGCGGTAATCGTGGGAAACACGATGGGCGGAGTCCCGCTCGTTGCCGAGACGCAGACGCGGTTTCTGGAAGACGGTGGGCGAGCCGTCACGCCTAAACTCATGGCACTGGTAATCCCCAATATGGCCGGCGCACTCATCGCGATGCGCTGGAACCTGCACGGACCGCAGCTAGCCATCAGCACGGCCTGCGCCTCATCGCTGGATGCAATCGGCCTTGCGTCGGGCATGATCGAGCGCGGCGAGATCGACGCGGCGATAGCGGGCGGGAGCGAAACGTTGCTGAGCCCGCTCGTCTACGAGAGTCTCGTGCGCGCCGGAGCGCTCTCGCGCAATCCCGATCCGGAGCGCGCGTCCAGACCCTTCGACGTTGACCGCGACGGCTTCGTGATGGGCGACGGCGCCGCGTTCTTGATTCTCGAGCGGCTTGAAATCGCCACGGCGCGCGGAGCTGCGGTTCGCGCCAGGATTCGCGGATACGGTTCGGTCGCCGACGCGTACCACATTACCTCGCCCGACCCGTCCGCCCGTTACGAAGTCGTGGCAATGCAGGATGCGATCGATCGCGCCGGCGATGCCGGAGCCGAATGCAACGTCGTGTACGCCCACGCGACGGGTACGGTCGTCGGTGACGCCGCCGAGTCCAAAGCGATCGACGAAGTGTACGACAAGCGCCCTGCGGTGGTAACCTCGATTAAAGGTCACCTCGGGCACAGCATGGCGAGCGCCGGCGCGATGTGCACGATTGCCGGCATCGTCGGAATGCACGAAAACACGATTCCGCCAACGATGGGCACGCAGAGCCTCGATCCTCAAACGCGGTTCGACCTGGTCGTGGGAAGCTCGCGCGAGCACGCGTATTCGGCCTTTCAGGTAAACGCGTTTGGCTTTGGGGGCCAGAATGCGTCCTTGATCGTTTCGCGATGAGGCAATTCAAAAGGAGCGGGCTCCGGAAGGTCGCTCGCGTCGAGAACGCGGAAGAGTCGAGCGAGGTAGCACGGCAATGAATCTTCTCGTCAAAGGAACGAGCGGGCCACTTTTGGGCGAGGTCGAGGTTCCCAACTCCAAGTACCACGCCCACCGTGCGCTAATTCTCGCATCGCTCGCTCCCGGAACGAGCCGCATCGTCGGATTATCGGACGCCCGGCACGTGCAGTTCACGATGGACGTGCTGCGCGCGCTGGGAACGAAGATCGAAGTCGACGGGCGGACGCTGCTGGTAACGGGTGGTCCCTACCACGTCAAGCGCAAAGTCGTTTCCGTCGGAAGCTCGGGATCGACGCTTTACTTTATGATCGGCTTGGCCGCGTTGGCCGACGCACCGGTCACGCTGACCGCGCAGAAATACTTCCGCCGGCGACCCGTCGGACCGCTGCTCGAGGCGCTCGAGGCCCTCGGCGTACGTTTCGAATCTGCTCACGGCTGCCCGCCGATCGCGATCACGCCGGGAAGACCCCGCGGCGGCCGCATCGTCATTCCCGGCACGCTCTCGCAGTGGATCTCCGGTCTCCTTTTGCTCGCACCGTTCGCCCAAGAGCGCACCGTCATCGAGGTCGAGGGCGAACT
>DATAPM010000178.1:0-6085 GCA_036265225.1 Vulcanimicrobiaceae bacterium | reverse complement strand
TCCGCCGGTTTGGTGCCGTCGGCAGTAATAACGGCCAGGGCGTCGTCAACCACAACTCGGGCCCTAAGTGGCTGGTACAATATAACACCGTCGTCGACGATGCCGGAGCCGGCGTTTTCCTCGGTCCGGACAGCACGACGCGGTACAACTGCCTGTCGCATAACGGAGAGTACGGTTTCTCATCGTACGCGACTCACGGCGATCGCAACATCGTTCTCGACCATAACGAAATTGCCGGCAACAACACGTACGACTGGGAGAAGCACGTTCACGGGTGCGGCTGCTCGGGTGCAGGAAAGTTTTGGGACACTGACGGCGGCACGGTGACCAATAACTGGGTTCACGACAACCGTGGCCCCGGGCTTTGGGCCGACACGGACAATAACGACTTCGACTTCGAACACAACGATATCGAAGATAACAGCGCCGAAGGCCTGATCATCGAGATCTCGTACAACGCCCGGATTCAGAGCAACCGGTTCGTTCGAAACGCTCTGGTTGAGGGACCGAAGAACCCAGGCTTTCCAACGGGAGCCATCTATCTCTCGGAGAGCGGCGGAGACGCGCGCGTTCATGCTCGCTACACCACGATCTCGGTAACCGGCAATACGTTCGTAGACAACTGGAGCGGCGTCGTGCTCTTCGAGAATTCCGACCGCTTTTGCGGCTCGCCCAGCAACAGCAGCGGCAGATTCTGTACCCTGGTCGCCCCTAAAATCGTCAAGCTAAAGACCTGCGTCAAGCGTACAATTCAAAAAGAACCGTATTACTCTGATTGTCGCTGGAAGACGCAGAGCGTGATCGTTAGCGATAACACTTTTACGTTCGATCCGGCCCACATCGCCGGATGCAGTCCGTCGGTGTCTTGTGGCCTGCAAGGTCTCTTCTCAAACTGGGGAACCTACCCGCGATGGTCTCCCTATAAAGGTCCGGTGATTGAGAAGGCGATTACTTTCCATCAAAATAACGCCTTCTCGGACAACACCTATTCCGGTCCTTGGGAGTTCATGGCCTACGATCAGAGCCGCGTGCTGACGTTCTGGCAATGGCGGAGTGCCCCGTACCGGCAGGACAAAGGTAGCCTCTATAGCCGAAGCCGCTAAGATGCCTACTTGTCTGAAGGAGTGTAAGCGGCGCCTTCGATGCCGCTGTAAAAGTTCGGACTCGCTACCGTCGACCAAGCGTTCGACGTAACCTTGCCGACGTCGAACCAGCCTCCGGTGTCGCCGATCGCCATTTTTGTTCCCGCGGCATTAAAGCCGCCCGATACCGGGTCGCCGATGCCGAAGGCGTTTAGCAGCGTCGGTCCCAGTACGTTGAACGGAGCGCCGCTCACGGTAAGCGGCAGGTGATACTGCGAGATCGTCCGCGCCTTTTGGTCGATTACGTTCAACGTCTTTCCACCGTTGCTCGCGTAAACGCCGCCGAAGAATCCGTACGTGCCAATCGGTTCTACGATCGTTACTTTAGGATTTTTCGTCGGACTGCTAATCTCACCCAAACCAAAGCCATACGTACTCTGATCGTAGCCGCTGAACGTAAACCACAGATTACCCGACGAATCGACGTCCATGAACCCGACTCCGCAGATCGGGCTGCAGTTTGTACCAACCGAAATCAAACGAGGTGCGGCCGACGGGCTGCCCTTCGGCCACCATTCGAAGCCGGCGCTGAGCTCGTCGCTGCAGCTCGGATTACAGATCTGGATATCGTAAAGATTGAGCGAGGCAAAGACGTTGCCGCGCGGGTCGATTCCGCCGTCGTAGCCGTAGCCGCTGAACGATTCGCAACCCGAGACGTGGGCCGGACATGCCGGCGAGTAGCGCTGGAGAAGCACGCCGGCGCTGCTGTATTCTTGGAGGGCACCGTTGGTAGTGCTGAGCGACGTTAGCTCGCAACCGACCCACACGTTGTGCGCGCGATCGACTTTCAGAGCGACGGGCGAGTAGCAGTTGTTCTGGGAGAGATCGACGGCCGTTACGGTTTTCCGCCCGGTCGAGTCTTGACCGAGCAAATAGTTGAAGTTGGTGTCCGAAGCCCACATCGCGACCTTCGCTCCGCGGTTAAAGATCAGATGCGGACGCGCGCGCCCGGGCTGCGCGCTGAGGCGCTGCATCTCCGGGGGTATCGGCGGCGTCATAAGGGATCTCAACGTCGATTGAGTTGTCGCTGCGGTGGTGATGCCGAGGGGCTCGCCGGAGATTCCGCCGCACCCGGTAATCGCGGCGGAGGCCACCAAGCCGAAGACAGCGTTGACAATCGCTCTACGCGGTAACATCTATTGGGACTCCTTCAAAAGCTGTGGAGAGCACGACGAGCGTCACGATGTGCACCGCAGCCGGTTCGAGGTGGTTGAGCAACTCTTCGAGATGTGCGACGTCACGGACGATTGCCTGGGCGATGAATGAAAACTCCCCCGTGACGCGGTGGCACGCAAGAATTTCGCTTCGCTCTCGAGCTACCTTGACGAAGCGTGCATCGGGACCGTTGGGGCGCGCGAGAATGAATGCAGTAACCGGAAAGCCTAGCTTGGCAGCTGAAAGCCGGACGCCGTAGCCCTCAACGATCCCCGTCTCTTCGAGCCTGCGGATGCGCTCGGCGACGCTCGTGGCCGAGAGTCCCACCACCTTGCCGATCTCGGCAAACGAGTCGCGTCCGTTGCGCTGAAGCGCGCGAACGATGGCACAGTCGACGCGATCGAGAGCGTGGAAACGCGGGCGTTTGGTCAACGATCCCCCAAAGGTTCGAGGCAGCGGCGACTCTTTTCGCGGCTTTGCGCCTGTTCTCCGTCTTGAAGCAACGGTACGATATGCTTGTGTCTGTGGATTGCATGTTCGTGACCTGCGACATCGTGCCGGCCCTCGACCCGGACGATCGAGCGGCAGTGCGCGAGCTTCGCGCGCGCGGCATGACGGTCTCGACCGGCGTGTGGAGCGACCCAAGAGTCGATTGGTCGGTTGCGCGGCTCTGCATGGTACGCTCCACATGGGATTATCATCGGCGTTACGACGAGTTCGCACGGTGGATCGCGCGCGCCTCATCGCAGACGACGGTACGTAACGATCCACGCCTGCTGCGTTGGAACGCGCATAAGTCTTACCTGCAAGACCTCGAACGGTCGGGCGTTCCGATCGTACCGACGATCTGGGCGCGGCGCGGCGAGTGGCTTACCCTTTGCGACGTTCGGAAGGCGCGGGGTTGGCGCGACGTCGTCATCAAACCGGCGCGCGGCGCGGCGGCTTTCGACGTAACGTTAGTCCGCGAGGATCGCTCTTTGCAGACCGGCGGTCAAGCGCGCCTCGACCGGATGCTGCAGACCGAAGACGTTCTCATCCAACCCTACCTGGAATCCGTCGCGAGCTACGGCGAGCGAGCGCTGATATTTCTCTGTGGGCGCTTCTCGCATGCAGTCGTGAAAAAACCGTTCGACCAAACACTGGTGGTCGGAGACACGCCATCGCTCATCGTCGAGCCGACTTGCGACGAGCTTAATGTTGCCCGCCGAGCCTTGGCGGCGGTTCCCGGGGAGCCGCTCTACGCGCGAGTCGACCTCCTCAACGACGACGACTGGCAGCCGCGCGTAAGCGAGTTGGAGTTGATCGAACCCGGGCTGTACTTGAGCCTTTGCAAAACCGCGCCGGCCGCATTCGCCGACGCGATCGTCCTCGAGTTGGAGCGCCGATGAAATCTGCGGCCCGGCCGCGGGCTTTCCGTGGTTTCCTGCGACAAACGCAAGCGACGCGCTCTCTTGGCGGTGCGACTCAAGAGCGGCCCGTGGTACGATAGACTCGATGTTACGCGGCGTTGCACGTGCCGTATCTGCCCTCGTGGCGGCGGCGTTCCTCGCGGCCTGCTCCGCTGGCGGCGGCGCGACGGCGCCCGGCGTCCCGGCTGCAGCCAGTGCGGCAAAACCGGCGGTCCACACGCGGGCCGTCTGCCCGCACCGCCGCGATCCTAACCTTGTCTATTGCGAGTCGCTGTTGCGAACGGACGTTCCCTCGGGAACGCCCGTCGGTTATGGGCCCAGCGACTTGCAATCGGCCTATAACCTGCCTTCGGCGACTAACGGCAGCGGCCAAACCGTCGCCATCGTGGACGCGTTAGACGATCCCAACGCCGAGGCGGATCTCTACATCTATCGCAACCAGTGTGGGCTGCCGGTCTGCTCCACGCTCAATGGATGTTTCAAAAAACTCAATCAAAACGGTAAGAAGCATCCATACCCACCGCCCGACGCCGATTGGTCCATCGAAATTTCGCTCGACCTCGACATGGTCTCGGCGGCGTGTCCGAACTGTAAGATCATGTTGATCGAAGCAAACCGCAGCACGTGGCACGATGTCGGAAAGTCGGTCGACGAAGCAGTTAAACTTGGCGCGCAGATCGTCAGCAACAGTTATGGGGCGATCGGACACGCTGCCGATCCGCGCGACTACGACCACGCAGGCGTGATGATTGTTGCCAGCGGCGGCGACGACGGCTACTACGGACATCGCAATCAACAGCCGGCGGTCTTTCCCACGGTCGTGGCGGTCGGTGGAACCAGCTTGTCTCGAGGCGGCGGAGGCCGGGGATGGACCGAAACGGTGTGGCGCGGCTCCGGCAGCGGTTGCTCGAAGTTTCCCAAGCCCCCATGGCAGACCGATACGGGTTGCAAGTACCGCACCGCCAACGACGTGGCCGCCGTCGGTGACCCAGCCACCGGCGTCGCCGTCTACGACAGCTATCAGCAGTCTGGCTGGATCGAACTCGGCGGAACGAGTGTCGGTTCGCCGCTCAACGCGGCCGTCTTTGCATTGGCCGGCAACGCATCGCAGCTCAATGCCGCGCAGTCGTTCTATCAAGGGAAGAATCAGCAGTACTTATACGACGTGACCGCGGGCGCGGACGGCTCGTGCTCGCCCCCCTATCTCTGTACCGGGGAGACCGGTTACGACGGACCGACCGGCTGGGGAACGCCCAACGGCATCGGCGCTTACTAAAATGACGGGAGATCGCAGCAATGACTGACCTGACGAAGTTGTTTTGTGCCGGCGCGTGCGCCGCGCTACTGTTGTCCGGTTGCTCCGGGGGAACCTTGCCGGGAGCGGCGGCCGTGCCGGTACCGGGCGCACGGGCCGCGCGTCACGGCTGGATCTCGCCGTTGGCGAAAAAAATGAAGCTGCTCTACGTCACGGATTACACCGCAAGCATCGTGCTGATCTATAAACAGGGTGCTACCGGCGCGGGACCGGTCGGCGAGATCGTTAACGGAATCGACCAGCCGCAAGGCAATGCCGTCGATAAATCGGGGACGCTCTACGTTGCCAACGAAGGCAGCAACACGGTCACTGAGTATCCGCGGGGATCCACGGACCCCAGCGTTACTTTATCGACGGATATCTCTCGGCCACTGGACGTCTCGGTCGATTCCACCGGCATCGTCTACGTAATGGACGGCTCGGCGGGCCAGATTCTCGAGTTCAAGCCGGGAAGCACTTCACCCGACGCCACCGTGACGATCAGTCATCCAGCCGACGCCGTCAATGCAAAGAACAATGACCTCTACGTGACGTATAATGCCTCGTCTGCCGGACACGTAGGCGTTTGTAAGCCGCTGGCAACGAGCTGCACCGACCTCGGTATTTCCGTTGGTCTTGCACAAGGAATCGCTATTGATTTGCACGGCAATCTCTTGGTGGGCGACGTGTACGGCCAGGTGATCGACATTTACAAGCGAGGCGCCACCTCGCCGTTCCGCACGATTTCGGTGCATTACGAACAGCCCTCCAAGCTCGCGCTCGACAAAAAGGACGCCACGCTCTACATGGCCGATCCGGCCAACTTTGCCGTTGACCTCTTTAACTATAAGGCCGGGACGCCGGCAAGTTCGTTTACCTTCGGGTCGGCCGACGAGTTGGAAGGCGTGGCCCTCGCTCCGGGACAGAACCCGGGCAAGTAACGCTATCGGCGTGGCTCTTCGAGCCACGCCTCCATTCCCCCAATGAGGTTCATGGCGCGATCGTAGCCGAGCGCGTTGAGCCTCTTCGTCACGTGGGAGCTTCGGGCGCCCAGATGGCAGATTACGACGATGTCGCGATCCTTG
>DATAPM010000177.1:0-4189 GCA_036265225.1 Vulcanimicrobiaceae bacterium | reverse complement strand
GCGCCCGACGTCTACACCACGCCGCAGATCATGGCTTGGATCATGGACACGTACTCGATGCAGCACGGCTACTCGATCGCCGGCGTGGTGACGGGTAAGCCGGTGTCCATCGGCGGTTCGCTCGGTCGCGACAAGGCGACTGCGCGCGGTTGCATGTACGTCGTCGACGAAGCGATGGAAACGCTCGGAAAGACCATCGAAGGCGCGACCGTTGCCATTCAGGGTTTCGGCAACGCCGGCATGTACGCCGCGCAGCTTATGGCCGAGCGCGGTTATAAGATCGTCGCCGTCTCCGATTCGAGCGGTGGGGTCGCCAACGAAAAGGGACTCGACGTCAAGGGACTGACCGCGCACAAGTTCGAGACCGGATCGGTGGTCGGCTTCACCGGCGGCGAGCGTACCAACAACCACGAAGTTCTCGAGTTCGAATGCGACGTGCTCGTGCCGGCAGCGCTCGAAAAGGTGATTACCGAGGAGAACGCGCCGCGCATTCGCGCCGCCATCGTCGCCGAAGCGGCGAACGGCCCGACCATGCCCGAAGCCGACGACATCCTGTTCGATCGCGGCATCATGGTTTTGCCCGATATTCTCGCCAACGCCGGAGGCGTCACCGTTTCGTACTTCGAGTGGGTGCAAGATCTACAGGCCAACTTCTGGGAAGAGGACGAGATCAACGAACGCCTCAAACGCAAGATGACGCGGGCCTTTCGCGAGACGCTCGAACAGGCCAAACGCCACGGCGTTTCGATGCGGAAAGGAGCCTACTGCGTGGCCGTCGCCCGGGTTGCCGAAGCGACGAAACTGCGCGGCCTTTATCCCTGACGCAACTCGGTCTCTTCGGGGCGGGACGGCGCACGATCGTCGAGGACGAAACGGGCGCCATCGTCTACGCTCCGAGCTTCGTCGAGCCGCAGACGGCGCGGCGGTGGTTCGGATCTCTGCGCGAAGGCGTTGACTGGCAGAGCGAACGGCGCCGCATGTACGACCGCGACGTCGACGTCCCGCGGCTCGTTGCGCGTTACCCGCTTGACGACGAGCATCTCCCGGACGCGCTCGGCGAAGCGGCGCATCGAGTCGAGCGCGACACGGGAGTGCCTTTCAATAGCGCCGGACTCAACCTTTACCGCGACGGTCACGACAGCGTGGCGCCGCACAACGACCACCTCTACGAGATCGTCGACGGCTATCCGATCGCACTGATTTCGCTGGGCGCCACTCGGCTGATGACGATCCGCGGCAAGAGCACGCGCGGCAAAGGGAAACGGCGAATTTTCGATCTCGACCTCGAGGACGGCAGCCTGCTGCTGATGAGCTACGAGACGCAGCTCCACTACGATCACGGGGTTCCGAAGACTCGAGCTGCGGTCGGCCCGCGGATCAGCATCGCGTTGCGCGTACGCCCGCCTCAAAAATGACGCCGCCGCGGCCGTCGGATCCGTGGGCGCCCGATATCGATATCGACGCGCCGCTCGCGCGCAGTCTGGTCGGCGCGCAGTTTCCGCAGCTGGGCGAGCTGCGGCTCGAGCCGGCCGGCGAAGGTTGGGATAACGCCGCTTTTTTGGTCAACGACGCTTTTATCTTTCGCTTTCCGCGGCGATCGGTGAGCGCCAAGCTCATCGCGCGCGAGTTGCGTTTTCTTCCGGCGATCGCGCCGCGGCTGCCGCTGCCGATTCCAATGCCCGCGTTCGCCGGCGTGCCGAGCGAGGCGTATCCGTGGCCCTTTGCCGGCTATCGCTGGCTCGATGGCCGCGAGTTGTCGTCGCTGCAGCCGGCGGACGAAGCGTACGGCGAGCTTGCCGCAGCGCTGGGCGGTTTCTTACGCGCGCTGCGCGGAATTGACGCGGCGCCGCTGGCCGAAGCCGGGCTTCCGGGAGACGAGATCGGCCGGCTCGACGACGTGCGAATGATGCCCAAGCTGGAGACGCGTCTGCGCGAGTTGCACGAAACCGGAACCGTGCGCGATCCCGCGGCGATACTCGAAGCCGTCGAGGCATTGCGTCCGATCGCGCCGCCGTCGCTGCTGACGGTCGCTCACGGCGATCTCTACGCCCGCCACGTGCTCGTCGACGAGGCCATAAGGCCGACGGGAATCATCGATTGGGGCGACTTGCATCTCGGCGATCCCGCAGTCGATTTGGCGATCGTCTTCAGCGTGATTCCGCCGCAAGCGCGGGCAGCGTTCTTTTCTGCGTTCGGGTCGCCCAGCGAGGCCGCAGTGTCGGCGGCGCGCTTTCGCGCCATCTATCACAGCGCGATGGTGGCGCACTACGGGCAGCGCATCGGCGACGCGGACTTGCTCCACATCGGAGTGCGAGGACTAGCGCAGGCGTTATTGTAGGCGGATTTAGGTGGGCGAGGGGCTCGGCGTGCCGTAGATGGCCTCGCCGGTCGTACAGATGAGCCGCGATCCCAAATGGAAGTCAACGAGTGGTTCGCCTTGTTCGCTCGTCGCGGTGCCGCCGATTGCGACGTTTTCACCGGCCGGCAAAGCCACGCGGTTGTAAAGCAAATCGGTTTGACGCGTCAGGGCGGGAATCGAGCGGTCGGTAATGTCGTCGTTGAACCACTTGCACGTGTCGGCCGCGCCGCCCGGCAATCCGGTGAACGTATAGAGGATTGGCTCGGCCGACGCGGCGGCGCATCCTAGTCCGAGGATTGCGGTGAAAACGAGAGCGGCAGCGGACGGGCGGTTCATGGCCGCTGAATACTACGCGGTGCGGCGCTGACCTCTTATCGCGGCCGCCTGCGCGAGCAATCGCCGGACTTCATCGTCGCCGATTTGATCGAAGTTCTCGTAATAGAGCCCGACGGCATGAAACGGCTCCGGCCTGAAGGCGCAAACCACTCGATCGACCTCTTGCGCCAAGCTCGCGCACGTGCGCGGCGCCGCGACCGGGACGGCCACCACCAGTTTTGCGGGGTCGTGACGGCATAGGGCGATCGCGGCCGCGCGCATCGTCGCGCCGGTTGCCAGCCCGTCGTCGACGACGATTACCGTCTTTCCGGTCAAATCCGGCGCGGGACGCGCATCGCGATAGGCCCGTTCGCGTCGCGCGATTTCAGCGCTTTCGCGCGCAACCGCGGCGTCCAACTCTTCGGGCGTGACGCCCAGCGACTCGACGAGTTCTTCGTCAACGACGCACGTGCCGTCGCCGGCGAGCGCGCCCATCGCCAACTCCTCGCGGCCGGGGACGCCGAGCTTGCGCACCACGTAGACGTCGAGCGGCACATCGAGACTCGCGGCGACCTCGAAACCGACCGGCACGCCGCCGCGCGGCAGCGCCAGCACGACGGTGTTCTCTTGACGGGCGTATTCGGCAATGCCGGCCGCGAGCTGCCGCCCGGCATCAGCGCGGTCGGCAAAGAGACGCATGCCCCTACTCTTCCCTAGGGCCCGCCGCGTTTACTCGGGCACGCCTCCGTCGCGTTCGATGATCTGACGCCTGCTCGGCGAGTTGCCGCACGGCTTCTCGCTGGGGAGCGGCTCGTTGGTGTACGTGAGCGGCGACTGCGTGAAGTCGAACATGTCGTCCATTGAGTTCGCCGTTTCGTCGGTCGTGTGAAGCGAACCGAGACCGAACTGCTCTTCGACGAACTGCAGGATGCTCCCGAAATCATACTGCGTACTCGAGATGGAGCTCGGCCTAGCATAGGGCGAGATGACGATCATCGGGACGCGGATTCCAAGGCTCGTGTAATTGATCTGCGGCGGCGCAACGTTGTCGTACCAGCCGCCCCAGTCGTCCCAAGCCAGAATTACGGCGGTGTCTTTCCAGTATTGGCTATTGCCGACGGCATTAAGGACGCTCGTAATCCAGCGCGGTCCGTGGTTGCAGCCGCTAGCCGGATGATCGGAGGCCGCGAGCGTCGGAATGACCCACGACATGGACGGGAGCGTGCCGTTCTTGAGGTCGCTGAGAACGTTGGTATTGGGCGAGCTGATGTTGGTCTTCCAGTCCGGACCGTAGCGGATCTTCTTGATCGCGTCGAAGCCGTTCCAAACGAAGCCTGAAAACTCCTGAGGCTGCTTCGTCATGCTCGAGACGTAGAATTTCCACGAAACGTTTTTGGCGTCGAGCAGATCGGCGATCGTCCCGTACTGATGGAAGCACGGAAACGGGCCGCCGAACTCGTCCACTTTACCATTCGAAAAAATGACGGCGGTAATCGTGCCGGGTGGGGCGTCGCA
>DATAPM010000176.1:0-5741 GCA_036265225.1 Vulcanimicrobiaceae bacterium | reverse complement strand
CGCGGCGACGTCGATTATTTCATCGAATATTTCAAAGCCGGATTAGCCGCCGGAGGTACGCGCCCCGCGTGGCCCGACACCGTCGGGACGCTCACGCCTGAAGCAACTCGATGGTACTGCTCGCGCATCGTGCAGGCGATGCCGCCGGGCTTGCCGATCGTCGCCCATCTGCACAACGACTACGGCCTGGGAACGATCAACGCGATCACCGCCGTTTCGTGCGGGTTCAAGGTCGTCTCGGTGACGGCCAACGGCTACGGGGAGCGCGCGGGAAATGTGAAGCTGCACGAGTTCGTCGTCGCCCTGCGCGTACTCTACGGCATCGAGCTTCCCGGCTTCAAGTACGACAAGCTGCGCGAGCTGGCACGTTTCATGGAGCGCGTCAGCGGCATTCCACTGCAGCAGCACGAGCCGATCGTGGGCGCTAAAGTCTTCGCCCACGAATCGGGCATTCACACCCAAGCGATGCTCATCGACCACCGCATGTACGAGGCCGTTCCGGGCGAACTGGTCGGCGGCGCGACCAGTTGGGTCTTCGGCAAACACACCGGCGCGGCGCTGGTCGAAGATACGCTGCGCCGTCAGCGCGACCGCCTGGCGCGCGCCGGCATCGAACCGAGTTCGGAACTCGCGCACCGCGTTACCGACGAGGTTAAGCGCTTGCGCGAAGAGCGCGCCGCTTCGAGCCGGAGCGAAGAGACGATCGAGCTTTACGAGGCTGCCATGAAGCGGCTCTCGCTAAGCGAAGAAGACGTCGTCGAAATCGCGATCGCGCTGGGTTCGGCCGCACCAGCGCATGCATCGTAAGCAATCGTAACGCTGAGCGAGAACCGTTTGTCATCCTGAGCGAAGGCGCGCAGCGCCGAAGTCGAAGGACCAGCCCGCGTCACCCTGAGCGAGCGCAGCGAGTCGAAGGGTGAGTTGAGAGAAAGCGATTTAAATAGGGCTGTGAGCGTTGAGGTGTTAATTTGTGTCATGCTTCGACTCCGCTGCTTTGCAGCTCCGCTCAGGATGACAGCAATACGCGCGGAGTTCATCCTGAGCGAGCGAAGCGAGTCGAAGGGCTCAGCTGACAGTGCTAGGCTTGGGAGCCTAGGCGCCAGGTGGCGACGAAGGCTTTGAAGATTACGGGGAAATCGTCGTGGGTGAAGCGCACGCTGCGAGATCCGGTGCGTTCGACGCCGGGGATCATTGCGACGAGATGCGCTTGTGCCGCCGTCACGAGCTGGACGTCGAGGCTGACCGGCGGATCGAAACGATAGAGCTGCGCCGTGCTCGCGGCGGTAATCGCCTCGCGGGCACCTTCGCGAATTGCGCGCTGGGCGCTCGACGGCGTCATCGAATCGGCGGCAAAGTTGCCGATCGATTCTTTCACGACGACGCCGTGGACCCACGGCATCTGGGCGCGCACGCCCTCTACGGTCGTGCGGTCGCCGGTGACCATCAGCAGCGGCACGCCGTAGTAACCGAGCAGTCCGGCGTTGATCGTGGCCTCGCTACAAGGCACGCCGTTGAGGCGGACTTCATAAATAACCGACGGTGTATAGGTGTGGCAGAGGACGGCGTCAGCGTCGCCGGCGCCTCCGTGATAGCCGACGAAGAAGGCTCCGTCGAAGCCGCCGGCGCCCTGCACCATCGAAAACGGCTTGCGATTGCCGAAGATGACGCGGACGTCGGGGGGGAGTTCCTCGAGAAGTACGTTGCGCATCGGGCCATGCGAGTCGTTGACGAGGACATCGCCGGCGCCGCCGGCACGTGCGCCTTCAATCGCCGCAAAGACCTCTTGGGTGTAGTAACGCCGGTAGATGGCGTATTCCGGATGCGGCGTGCGCGCGTCTACTTGTCTCCACGAGCAGACTCCGGCAACACCCTCCATATCGCAAGAAATGTAAAGCCTCATGCGATGGTGTCGGCGGCGGCGGCGATGCGAGTGGCCGCAAGAAAAGCGCGCAGAAGCTCCGGATATTGCTGCGCGACGAAACGAACGGCGCGGCCGCCGATTCGCTCGAACCCGGGCATCAACTCGATGAAGTCGGCGTGTTCGACTCCTGCGGTTTCGACGACCAGCTCCAAAGGGGGTTCGAAGAGAAAAGGACGTGCCGTATCGACGCGCCCCATCGCCTCGTGGGCTCCGGCGCGGATCGCATCGCGCGCGGCCTGCGGCGTGAGCGAGTTCACGGCCGAGAAACCGATAGGATCCTTGACCGCGATGCCGACGGCCCACGGCAGGAGGCGCGTCGTTTCTTCGACGATGCGCCGATCGCCGGTGATCAGCACGACCGGAACGCCGTAAGAACCGGCCAGCGCGGCGTTGAGAAGCGCTTCGCTGCAAGGCGTCCCGTTGACGCAGACGCGATAGACGGCGTCGCTGAAGGTGTGCGAGAGCGTTGCGGCGTCGCCGCTCATCGCGTGATAGCCGGTAAAGAAGGCCGCGCGGCAGGATGAATCGATGCCCTGCATCATGCTCCACGGTTTTGGCGCACCCGAAACGACGCGCAGGTCGTCGTCGCCGGGAAGCTCGTCGAAGAGCAGGTTATGCATCGACCAGTGCGAGTCATTGACGACGATGCGCTTCGCGCCGGCGTCGCGGGCCCCGGCGATGGCCGCGGCCACTTCGAGCGACATCAGACGGCGGTAGACCGGATACTCGTTGACGTCGCTCGGATCGCACTGCTTCCAGGAACAGACGCCGGCCGTCCCTTCCATGTCGCAGGAGATGTAGAGGTTCATTCCCGCAACGCGTCGCGGGCTTGCGCCAATCCCGTCTGTGCCGCGACGTTATGTGGATTGGCGCGCAGGGCGCGCTGATAAAAGGGAATCGCTTGCGCAAAACGATTCGCGGCCAGATACATGTCGCCGAGCTGGGTCAATGCAACGTCGTCGTTGGGGTGGCGGGCTATGCGGGCGCGCAGCGATTCCAGCTGCGCCATGACCGGCGCGGGCGGGCCGCCCTCGACTGCCTGCTGCGAACCCTGGCGCTGCGCCGTAGGTGTTGCCCCCGTGGCTGCCTTACCGAATACCGAACCGGTCACGCCAAAGCCGACCGCCACGAGATAGGCCATGAGAGCAAGAAAGGCGGCCGAAATTACGATGACGATGGGAAGGTAGATTCGCGGCGGCAGACCCGGCGCTTCAGACGGCACGAAGAGTCGGTTGGACGCATCGCGAAAAATTCATGCGTGCTGCCTTCGGAAGCCGATCTTCAGTTGCTCTTCGCACGTCTGAACTATCAGTTCTTCGATGGCGAAGTTCCCGACTGCCGAATCCGATACAACGAGCGCTTTTCGAACTCCGCCGGGCGAATTAGCTATTCGTTCCCGCTGGTCATCGAGCTCTCTCCCAAGCACTTTCGCAGCTACCCCGCGGCGCTGGAGGAGACGCTCCTCCACGAGATGGTCCACGCATGGTGTTACGCCCGTTACCGCGATACCGGCCACGGTCCGCGCTTCAAGCGCAAGCTGCGCGAGTGCGGCCTCAAATCCATTTATCACGAGCTAGGAAACGTCCGACCGTCGCGCGAGTCGAGCAAGCGATACATCCTTCGCTGCGAGCACTGCGCCTTCGAGGTGCTGCGTCGCACGCTCCCGCGCAAGCCGGCAAGCTGCCCGCGGTGCAACAAAAGTCGCTTCGATCCTCGCTATCCGCTGACGATCTATGAGATTCTCGAGATGCGGGCGGCCGGCACGACGCTCGATACGGTGCGGGCCGCCCGGAAAGGCGGCGCCTGATGAAGAATGTGATTCGACTATGACGATGACGGAAACGAAGAACGCGCCCGGCGCAGTTCGCATCGAGAGCGATTCGATGGGAAAGATCGAGGTACCGGCGGACAAATACTACGGCGCCCAAGCGGCGCGCTCGCTGGTTCACTTCGACATCGGCGACGGTGCGTGGCCGCGCGACGTGATGCCGCGCCAGGTTATTTACGCCATGGCGACGCTGAAGAAAGCGGCCGCGATGGTCAACCGCGATCTCGGCAAGCTGGGCGGAGAGCCGGCGGGTCTGATCGTTCGCGCCGCCGACGAGATCGTGCAAGGAAAGCTCGACGAACACTTTCCGCTGCGCGTTTGGCAGACGGGCTCGGGTACGCAAACGAACATGAACGTCAACGAAGTAATCTCTAATCGCGCCATCGAGCTGGCCGGCGGGCAGATGGGTTCGAAGAAGCCCGTCCATCCCAACGATCACGTCAACATGTCGCAGTCGTCGAACGACACCTTTCCGACGGCGATGCACGTTGCCGGAGCGCAAGCGCTGGTCGGCATGCTTCCCGCCGTCGAAGCCCTGCGCGGTGCGCTTGCGGCAAAAGCGACGGAGTGGTCGCACCTCGTCAAAGTGGGACGGACGCACCTGCAGGACGCAACGCCGCTGACGCTCGGGCAAGAGTTCTCCGGATACGTCACTCAACTCGATCGTGCCATCCGGGCCTGCCGCGAGGCGCTCGACCCGCTCTATGACTTAGCGATCGGCGGAACGGCGGTGGGCACGGGCCTCAACGCGCATCCCGAGTTCGGCGAACGCACGGCGCGCAAGATTGCCGAGCTAACCGGGCTGCCGTTTCGCTCGCACCCGAACAAGTTCGCGGCGCTGGCGTCGCATGACGACTTCGTCTTTGCTTCGGGCGCGCTCAAGACGCTGGCCGCGGCGCTCATGAAGATCGCCAACGACATACGCTGGCTGGCCTCGGGTCCGCGCGCCGGAATCGGCGAGCTCGTACTCCCCGAAAACGAGCCCGGCAGCTCGATCATGCCCGGTAAAGTGAATCCCACGCAATCCGAAGCGATGACGATGGTCTGCGTGCAAGTGTACGGCAACGATCTCGCGGTGAGTTTCGCGGCTTCGCAAGGAAACTTCGAGCTCAACGTCTTCAACCCGGTGATGATCTACAATTTCCTGCACTCCGCGACGCTGCTGCGCGACGCATGCACGATGTTCCGCCTCCACGCCGTCGAGGGGTTGCAAGCCAACGAGGAGCAGATCAAAAAGTATCTCGACGAGTCGTTGATGGTCGTCACCGCCCTCTCACCGCACATCGGCTACGACAAAGCGGCCGAGATTGCGAAGAAGGCGCACCACGAACGCTCGACGCTTAAGAAAGCCGCCCTCGGGCTAGGGCACGTCACCGAAGAAGAGTACGATCGCATTGTCGTTCCCAAGGAGATGACCTCGCCGGGTTAGCGAAGCGCGTTCGTTACAGCTGGCGCCAGATCAGCGTGATAGCGGCCGTCACCAGCGCGATGGCCACGGCAATGAGCAGTTGCGGCGAACGCAAGCGCAGCGAGAGACGCGCGCCGATCGGGCCGCCCAGCAGACCGCCGGCGACGAGCGGCAGTACGTCCTGAACCGCCACGTCGCGCTGCAGCGCGTGGACCGTTAGGCCGACCGGCGACGTAAGCAGGATGGCAAATTGCGACGTCGCGCTGATCGCGTGCACCGGAAGCTCGGAGAAGTAGAGCAATGCCGGCACGACGACGATGCCGCCGCCCAAGCCGAAGAGACTCGAGAAGATGCCGACGATAAAACCGAGTGCGAGCGCGCCGCGATGGGACATGCCTTTGATCGAGGCGATGCGGTGATGCTCGACTCGGCCGGCCATACGTCGCTCTGCGTTCCATGCCATGTCGATCGCAACGGCGACGAGCAGCGCCGCGAGAATCGAATCGAAGAGCAATGCCGAGATGTGAAGCGATGCGATCGCACCCAGCACGCTTCCGGGCAGCCCACCGGCGGCCACGAGCAGC
>DATAPM010000175.1:0-6290 GCA_036265225.1 Vulcanimicrobiaceae bacterium | reverse complement strand
AACAGGGCGCCGTTCGCCAACCAGCTCAGCGGAAAGTGGAGCGGGCCGAGCGACCGGCTCATGCCGAAAAGCATCATTACGATCATCGTTGCGACGGAGACGGCGAAGAGCATGGTGCAGAGCACGCCGTAGACGCAAGCAACGGTGCGGCGTCGCGTCAGTTCCGCGCGATCGGTTACTTCGCTTGCGGGTCGACGGCGACGCTGTCGAAGTATTCCATTGCGACCGGACTGGTGAAACGGCCAAGCCTGCCGAGCGGATAGCTGTTGGCCTGAACGTCGGTATCCGCCCGGCGGTAGGATATCAGGAAATAATTCCCAGCCCAAATCGTGTCCTGCCGTTTGTTCAGCGAGATAGCGGTGTAGTACGAGTCGCCACCTGAGCCGTACGGGAACGTCGAAACGGGCGCCCCGGTCCACGGCTTGTCGAACACCAGCAACACGTTTGAGCTACCCGCGGAGTTGACGATGAGATGCCCGTGCGTGTCGACTGCAATGCCCTCGGCCAACGTGTTGTACTTTGAAAGGTCCTGAAGCACGGTATCGCCGCCAACCTTGACGTTTACCGAGACGAGAATAGGCTGGCCGTACATGTTGTAGCCATCGGCGAGTAATTTATCGCCCGGAGCGGCGAGATAGTAGATGTCGACCAGGCTTGAGGTCGATACGCTGCGCGTCGGGTTGCCGCCGCCGGCCCTGATTTCGCTTGCCGCGAAAAAGTCGACGACGTTCTGTCCGACGTTGCCGGCGTACAGATCGCCCTTGCTATCGTAGGCGAGACCGATCGCGTACGGGCCTTGCGAGAGCTGGAGCGTCGCGAACTGCGTGATCCCTTTGCCGGAAACGTGCCACACGGTCACGACGCCCGCGCGGGATCCGACGGCCAGATCGTTGGTCGTTGGATCGACGGCGAGTCCCATGCCCGTGCACGGGCACGTCGAAATCATCTTTAGCGTCGCGGCGTTATAGACCTCGACGTTCGCCGAGATACCGTTGGAGGCAAAAATCCAGGTCTTCTTGGGCGGCCCTTCGAGGTTGGCCACGTCGGGTTTCAAAAACGTCGCGTTCGCCGGGCCCGGAATGCCGTTGAGCGCAGCATTACTCAGAGGTGGGCTCGAGCCGGTTCCTTGACAGGCGGTAACGAAAAGCGGAAGCGCCAACAGCGCGAAGGATCGTCGCATCGAGGCATCTCCTTTAGCAGCTGGATTCGAGAACGGTACCGTCAATTGTTAAATTTTCCATGAATTCACCGAATTGGGAAGACCACTCCCGCCGACTCGCTTCGACCTAGGACTAGGCGGCCAAGATGCGAATACCGTTTTTCGTCGTTCCTGGCGTCAGAGGAGGGCTTATATGCCTATCTACACTCGTGGTCTTTCTGTGTTGCTCGCTTTAGGTCTCGCCGGGTGTTTTGCCACGGGCTCGGCCGGCACGACGCCCACTATTGGCGCCCCGCAAACCGCCGGCGCGCAGACCTCGCTCGCAGCGATTCTCGATTCGGCTCCCGAGGCTGCCGGCGGACATCTGGTCTTTCGAAAGATTGGCATTCGACCCGACGCCAAAGCGCCCGCACTGATAATGAACTTTGTCGCAAACGGGCCTGCCCAAGGTGGTGTTCCGTGCATAGGCTGCGTGAACGGCGCAACGACGAGCGACAATATCGGACTCACCGGACCCTCGAGCTACGTCCTGAGCGGAACGTACTGGCAATACGGTCTCTCATTCACGGACGTCAGTTACAAGGGCAAATGCAAGCTCTCGTGGGCAATCACGTCGGGGAAAACGACGATCGACAACTTCTCGGCCTCCTTTAATCTCACCAGCGCGGGCGGGTTCGTTCTTTACGCGCTCAACCGCAGCAGACCCAAGTATTCCGGCCCCGCGACCTTGACGGGTAAATACGCTTGCGGGAACAATTCCGCATCGACCCAGGAGCCACTTTACTTCCAGTAACGATCCAAGCGTGGCTAACGACAATACTGGGCGGCTCATTATCGCCGCCGTTCTCACCTTGTCGGCTTGCAGTCGATTCAATCCCGGCAGCGGCGCTTACGTGCCCGCCGCAAGCCGCTTCGACTCGACACCAAATGACGCCCGCATTTTGATCAGCGGCCAAGGCACCGATAAGGCTCTGGATAAGCTCGTCGTGCATTTTATGGTGGCCCAGCAAGTGCCGAACGCACAGCTGGCGACGTCAGTCAAAGGCAAGACGACGTTTTCGCACGCATACACGTACCGGGGACTAGCCGCGTCATTGGCAACGCCGGCGACCATCATGCGCCTCGCGAGCAACACCAAGGCGTGGACTGACGGCGCACTCTACAACCTGATCGCTTCCAAGAAAGTCCGTCCGCAGGCCAAAGTCTTTGCCTACTTGGGCATCACCAAACCGTTGCCGAAAGGCGCGAAAGTCGACAACCGCGTCTACGACATCACGATAGAGGACATGATTCTCCACAAGTCCGGTTGGGATGACTCGATGCCCCCCTACTACGACCCCACCTTCAAGATGCGCGAGATCGCGCGCGCTTTGCATTTAAAGAAGGCGGTCGGACAAGTCGACTACGTGCGCTATCAACTTGGACAGCCGCTGCAAGAGCCGCCCGGACAAGTGTATGCATACTGCAATTTTTGCTACACAGTCCTCGGTATGGTAATCGAAAAGGCTTCGGGCATGCGGTTTGCCGACTACGTCGCGCAATACGTCGCCCGTCCGCTGGGCGCGCATAACGTGCTCGCCTCGCCGACGGTAGGCAAGCGTCTGCAGAACGAGGTCGCCAAATATTATTCCGACTACCGGGGCCTTTCAGCCGTGTACGTGCTCTCTGAAAAACGGTACCCCTATCCGTACGGCGGCGATGACATGGCGCTCGAAGTGGCCGGCGGTGCTGGCGCCCTCGCGACGAACGCCAACTCAATGCTCAAGTTCATGAACACGTATTTGATTTGGGGCGTCGGAACGCCGGAGCCGGGCGCCGACTGGGCTCGCGAAGGATCCATGCCCGGCACGAACACATGGGCCGAGCAGTTGCCCAACGGAAGTAACTACGCGTTTTTGGTCAACACGCGTCAATACGTTTACGGAAGCGAGCCAACGGCTTTCGAGACGCTTCAGCGAGACCTGGAACACGCGATCGATCCTGGAAGTATTCCTGGGGCGCCTCGTAACCTCGAAAGACCCGGGCTCATCACCGAATGATCGTTCTCCTGAGAGCGCGGCGGGCGCGCTTGTTTTTAACCGTGTTCTTGGTTGCTTCAGCGCTTAGCGTCGCGGCGTGCTCCGGCGATAAGACGTCGGCCCCGGACGCCTCGCAGCTCTACAATCCCGACGCGTTGCCAACGGGCCCGGTTGGGGAGGCGATCCGCAACGGCTATGCGATCGTGACCAATACGCCTACCCAGATGAAGGGATATATTCGGGCAGACATGTCGTGCGCGGCGTGCCACATCTCCGGCGGGACGGTTCCGCGCGGCGGCAGCCTAGTCGGCACCCTCGCGAGCTTCCCCCAGTGGAACGCGCGCGCCAAACGCGTTATTACGCTGGAGGACCGAATCGCGGAGTGCTTTCTCTACAGTATGAATGGCCGGCCGCCAAAGTATTCCGGCAAACCGATGGTCTCGCTCGTCGCGTATATCGCATGGCTTTCGCGAGGACGCGCCATTCTATCGGCTCGCAGTTCGCAAAATAATTTCGTCGTCGCGCTCCCGTCAGCGACGCCCGACGTCGCTCGCGGCAAGACTATCTATCTTCAAAAATGTGTTGCCTGCCACCAAACCAGCGGAGCCGGAATCAGCGGGACGTTCCCACCGCTGTGGGGGCCGACGTCGTTTAACGACGGCGCCGGGATGGCCCACCTTGCTACGATCACCGGCTGGGTGAAGTTCAATATGCCAAAAGGCGCCGCCGGCTCGCTGTCCCTCGACCAATCGTACGATGTTTCGGCCTACGTCCTATCACACAAACGACCCCACTTTAGCGGAAGCGCTCTCGTCACGACCGAGACATTGCCGGCGAAGTACTACTAGCGTTCTTCGTCCGGAACGGGAACGTCGAATCCATTGAGCGTTACCGAGACAACACAGTAAAGACCAACGAGATAGATTAGCTCCATCGTAGCTCGTTCTCCGAAGGCCGCGACCGCCAGTTTGTAGGTTAAGGCTGGGAGCACATGGCCGCAGACCAGCGCCGACGTGACATCGTAAGCGATGCTTTCCTCGCGCGTTAGATTGCTGGGTCTTTCCCCGGCGACAATCGTCGCCAGCTTCTCATCGTCGAGGCCGCGCTGTTCGGCAAGTGCGACGTGCGCGTAGATCTCGTAGGCCGCCCGAAAGTGCGCTCCGGTGACCAGGATGGCGACCTCCCGCACTGCCCGCGGCAGCGTTGGACCTAAGGAAAGCGCCTTCACCAACTCCCAGATCGGTCGCCCCCAGCTAGGTTGAGACATCCAAACGTTAAAGGGTCCGATCAGTGCTCCGGCACTATCCATTGCCTTGAAACCTTTGAAATCGCGCGCGATCTCATCGCGCATGTCTTCGTAGAGGGCGCGTTGTTCCGTATTGAGTCGATCCGCCGTAACGGGTGGCAAGCGCATCAAGCCTTCTTTCTTATTCGATCCGTGCTTTGCTGCCGTCCGACTTCGGCAAACGCGAGCTAACCCCGGGCGACGAGGCCGAAACAAAAGGAGAACGCGCTCGTATGTGGGGCGATGGAACTGGAAATCCGCGAACTTGCGAAGCGCTACCGCAGCATCGTCGCCGTTAATGACTTCAGCCTCAACCTTGGTCCCGGGATTCTTGGCCTGCTCGGCCCCAACGGCGCCGGGAAGTCGACTCTAATGCGCATGATCGCGACCGTTACGCGGCCGACTGCCGGTTCGATAACGCTCGATGGAACGAACGTCTTGAAGTCGCCCGACGCGCTGCGCCGCACGCTTGGATATCTGCCGCAGGACTTTGGCGTCTATCCGCATCTCAACGCGGTTGAGTTCCTCGAATACATCGCCGCGCTCAAGGGGCTCGATCGCCGCTCGTCGCGCGAACGAATCGAACGACTGTTGGAGATGGTCAACCTCACGTACGCCAAGCACCGCGCACTAGGCGGCTACTCCGGGGGCATGCGCCAGCGCGTCGGCATCGCGCAGGCGCTGCTCAACGATCCAAAGCTGCTCGTCGTGGACGAGCCGACGACGGGATTGGACCCTGAGGAGCGCGTTCGATTCCGCAGCCTTCTGCAAGACCTTTCCGGCGATCGAATCATCATCTTGTCCACGCACATCTGCTCGGACGTCGAAACGACGGCGAACGACGTTGCGATCGTCGGAGGCGGAAAGCTGCTCGAACGCGGCTCGCCGGCCTCGCTCGTCAACCGCTGGGGCTCGCTGGAAAACGCGTACCTGAAGACGGTCGCCCTCAATAAAGAAGCTGCGTGAGGACGCTCCGCGTCGTCCTAAGCATTGCTCGCGCCGATTTTCTCGAGCGTACGCGCCGCTATCAGTACCTTGCCACGCTGGTCATTACGCTCGTCGGCGGCATTTTCTTCGCCCCCCCGAAGGGCGCGAACTACGTCGCATTTACCGTAGACGGTTACCGGGGCATCTACAACTCTGCTTGGATGGGCGCAATGATGGCCATCCTAACGACCACCACGCTCTCGCTCTTTGGGTTCTACCTCGTCAAGAGCGCAATCGAGGTCGACCGCGCAACCCGCGTTGGCGAAATCGTGGCCTCTACGCGAGTCGGGAAGCTCGAATACGTCGCCGGTAAGTGGCTCGGCAACGTCGCGGTGCTGGGCTCGCTCGCCCTCGTCCTGGTGATCGACGCCATCATCATGCAGCTCGTCCGCGGCGAAGACCGGACGATCGACGTACTCGCGATCGCAACCCCCTTCATCGTGATTCTCGTGCCCGTCATTGCGCTGGTTTCCGCCGCGGCCGTGCTCTTCGAGGCGATTCCGTTCTTGCGCGGCGGAATCGGCAACGTCGTCTATTTCTTCGCGTGGGTATTTGGTCTGAGCTCCGGCGCGTCGCCGGGGTCGAAAATCCCGTCGCCGTGGAACGATCCCCTCGGTATACTCGCCGTCAGCACGCAAATCGATTCGGCTCTCGTGAAGATTGCGCCGCACACGCACAAAAGCCTGGACCTGGTGATCGGTGGTGATCGAGAACAAGAGCGCTACTTCATATGGCACGGATTCGTGTGGAGTTCCGGCGAGGTCACCGGCCGCATCGTCTGGTGTCTAGTCGCATTTGCCGTCGTCGCGTTAGCGGCATTGATTTTCGATCGCTTCGCCGG
>DATAPM010000174.1:0-26035 GCA_036265225.1 Vulcanimicrobiaceae bacterium | reverse complement strand
GTCTATGCGACGACGCATTGGATCGTCAACATGCTGCGGCGAGGCGAACAGGCCGTCGAATCCGGCGTGGAGTCTGTCGAAAAGCGACTATGACCGCTAGTTACGGCGAACGCTCAGCGCAATGCCGCTAACGTAGTAGTTTGGCGCGAACGTTTCGGTCGGACTGCCACCGTCTGGAAAGTTGAAAACGTAAATAGACGATCCACCCGACGCAATCAAATACCTTTGATGAACGACGAAATTGCGGATGCGACTTACGTCCAGCGTCATCGATCCGAGAAAACTTGCCTTGCCGTTAGCGATGGAATAACGGTGGATCAGCTCGGGATGAGCAATCTCGGTAAGTTGCTTATCTCCCCATTGCGCGCCAACGTGCGTGCGCGTGTTGGGTCTTGCTTTGAACCGTTTGAATTCATAGGTCCCGCGCGGCAGCCAATCGGTTCCCGCGTCGTAGACGCTGACTTGACCTCCCACAAAAAGGTCGCCCACGTTATCGTATGTCGCCGAAAAAGGCCAATCGACGTCGGGCATGGCGTACTGGGCCGGCACACCGCTGCCGTTCGCGTATATTGCGACGTTCGAACGGTAGTCGCCGCCGACTTCGTTGGCGACGGCGAGGTCGCCCGTGGTTGGATCGACCCCGCACGCCCACCCCTCGCCCAACGAATCAATCAGCGTCGTAATTCGTCTGCCGCCGTGAGCGTATTCATAAAGCCTGGACCCATATGACGAGAGGGAGGCCATGATCCACACGTCGCCCCGGTCATCGGAACAAAGGTTGTTTACGTACCCAAGGCCCAGGAGCTGCCCGACAACTTGGCCTTGAGGGAAGCTGTAGATTGTGACGGCGCCGTCGTCCGGTTGCCCAACATAAAGCAAGTCGCCTTGCGAAGCATTTCGGGCGATCCACGAGCTACCTTGAGCTGTTGCGGCTCGCGGCATCGAAGCCAGGTCGCCCATGGACTGCGATGCGTGGCCGCCACAGCCGGCGGCTGTCGTCAGAGCCACGCAAAGAGCAATAGCGTAGTTTACTTCTCGACGGTTCATTGATTCTTTACTCTCCCATCGGCCAAGTGGAAAGCATTACGGTACCACGCCACGGCGCGTTCGAGCGCTTCGCGGACCGAGGTTGCTTCGTAGGCGAGCTCGAGACGCGCCGGTGCCGAGTCGGCGTACATCCGCTCCCGCGAGAGCTCGACGCCTTCGAGCGGAACGTTCGGTATGCCGCCGGTGATGCGGCAGCGCAATTCGTCTAAGGCGGCCGCGGTATAGGCCAACGCGTAGGGCGCGCGCCACGACGGCATGCGCTTTCCCGTAATCTCCGCGAGCAACGTCCAAATCTCGTCCATGCTGAGGTTCTCGCCGCCGATTACGTAACGTTCGCCGATGTTGCCGAGCTCGAGCGCCGAGACGTGGGCGCGCGCGACGTCCTCCACGGCAACGAGGTTCATTCCGCCGTGGCCCGGCGCCTTAGCGACGATTTTGCCGCGGAGAAAGTCGAGAACGAGACGGCCGGTTGGAGTTGGCTTGGCGTCGCCCGGGCCAACTGGGGCGGTCGGGAGAAGGGCCACGATCGGCAGACGCGAGGAAAGTGCGGCCCGTTCTTGTTTTAGCTTCGAACGGTGGTAACCACTGTGCGCGTGCCCGAGCGTCGCCGAGCTCGACGTCAGCACGCCGCGTTCGACGCCGGCGAGGTAGGCCGCCATCATCAAACCTGCGGTCGCGTCGACGTTCACCGCGTGCATCGCTACACGGTCGCGTGGAGCAAACGAATAGAGTGCGGCGCAATGAATCAAGTACCGACAACCTCGCAACGCGTTTGCAAAGGCCCCGACGTCGCGGAGGTCGCCTTCGATCCACTCGAGATTGGCCGTCTCTTCGGCGCCCTTCGTCTCGCTGCGCTCGCTCAGGGATGCGCTTTCTTCCGCCCTTCGACTGCTCGCTACGCTCGCGCTCAGGATGACAGGCGATTCAGCATCTCGCTCAATGACAGGCGATTCGGCATCTCGCTCAATGACAGGCGATTCGGCATATCGCTCAAGAACGGGCGATTCAGCGTCTTGCTCAATGACGGGCGATTCGGCGTCTCGCTCAATGACAGGCGATTCGGCGTCTCGCTCAAGAACGGGCGATTCAGCGTCTTGCTTCAGGTGACGGCGGCGGAGAGCGCGGACGGAATAGCCTCGCGATAGGAGTTCGCGTAGTATGTGCGACCCGACGAAGCCGGTTGCTCCCGTCAGGAATACGAGATCGCGTCGCGCCATTTTCGCGTGTTACTGCCGAGTTGCGAAGGGCTCCTCGTCGCGCGGCGGGTACTTAATGCTCAGAGGTGACGTATATGAAGTTATCATTCGCCGCCATTGCGGCTATCTTCTCGGTGATCGTTGCTGGATGCAGCAGCGGCGCGACGGGCTTCTCCGCCCCGAGCGGCAGCGCGCCCGTAGCGCAATCCGCTCACGCGAACCTTCCGGAACTGGCCGACGCGCCCGACGCGGCAGACTCAGGCGCCGCCGCCTATTGCCGGCAAACCAAGGGCGAGGTCGAGATTCGCCACGCGCTCTACGGAACGAACGGTTCCAGCCCGCTTCCGTTGGCGGGTGTCAAAGCATTCTGTCAGTACACGAGCAAAAAAGACGGCTCTCGTATCCACATTCTGCTGAGCACGCTGTGGACGACCAAACCGACGTTGGCAGCGCTAGCGTACATCTTGAAGCCCCCGACCGGATCGTGCCAAGGCAATCCAGCGTCGTGCTACTGCTCATATTTGGGCGGATCGGACCAGTTCGGCGGGACGACGGGTGCCGGCGGCGGCTGGTACAAGAAGAAATCTACGGATCAGGTGCTCGAAGCGTGCATCTTCCCGGATATGTCGTCGATCGACTCGTGGGGCCTGGCCTACCACGCCAACGGCATCATCCGCGGAACCGACCTAACGAAGGTGATGCGCTACAAGTATCCCGGGAGCTAAGCCCAGCCAACCCGCCGAATGAGTGAGGATGGGCCTTTCGAACGGCTATCATGACGTGCCGCCCGGTAAACTCGCAGCCGTGCAGACGTTCTTGGAAATGCGCGCACGGCCGGCGCTTCGAGCGGCGCCCAGCGACCCATCATGGCGTGTCGAGCGCTTTGCTCCGGTAAATCTGGAGCGCTATTTCGCGTTGTTCCATTGCGTCGGGGACGAACATCTCTGGACGCTGCGGCTGCAGATGCCGGATGAGCAGGTCGTGCAGCTCCTCAACGACCCGAAATACGAGACGTACGCCCTGGTAACCGGTGCGGGCGACCAAGGCTTGTTGGAACTAGATTTTCGCGTCGAGGGTGAGTGTGAGGTAAGTTTGTTCGGTGTGGCGCCGTCGCTAGTCGGCAGCGGCGCCGGACGCGTTCTGATGAACCACGGCATCGAGGCTGCGTGGTCGCATCCGATCGAGCGTTTCTGGCTTCACACTTGCACACTCGATCATCCCAAAGCCATGGCCTTCTACGAGCGGTCGGGGTTCGTATCGTACAAACGCGCGATAGAGATCTTCGACGACCCGCGCCCGTTGGGACTGACCCGCCGCGACGCGGCCAGCGCGGTCCCGATTTTTTAAACGAGAATACGCGCGTCTTTGTCGCCGTCAGAGACCGATGGCAAAGAGCGCCATCGTTAGTATGAGGATGAACGCGACGATGCCGCCGGCATGAATGGCGTGCGAGGGGTGCATGCGGTGATGGCCCCCGTGGTTGCGCACGAGGACGAGATCGACCACCGAGATAACGATCGCGACGACCGCAAAAACAATCAACAGCGATCTTGAGTGCGTGTAGGCGATGGCGCCGAGGATAACGCCGAGCGCAACGTCGCGCACCCCAGTTGCTCGAACGTAGCCTTCGCCGCTATGATGCTCGACCGCGACGCCGTAATGGCCGGCGAGCAAGCGGGGTGCGAGCAGGGAATAGAGCCCGACGCAAACTAGACCGATTGCAAAGATCCAAGCCAATATAAATAAAACGCTCATCTCGGAGGCGGAAGTTGACTACCAAGGGCCCGCAACCCTGGATTATCGCCGCGCTCGCGCTGGCGCTGGCGGGCTGCGCCGGGGTGGGAAGTCCACCGCAGAGCGTTGGCGCGGGCGCCGCCGGCGACGGTTCGTGGATGAGTCCAGCCACGCAAGGGCAGAACCTGCTCTACGTCTCCGACGAGGCCACCAACACCGTCGACGTATTTACGTTTCCGTTTGGTACGCCGGCCGGCGTACTGCAGCAGATTCACGATCCGGTAGGAGTCTGTTCCGACAAGACTGGCGACGTTTGGGTCGTCAATGCGCCCGACCACGTCGTGAAGTACGCGCATGGCGCGCATAGCCGAGGGCCGACGATCGAAGACCCTCGCGCGCTGCGTTTGCTGGCCTGCTCGGTCGATCCGACGAGCGGAAATCTCGCCGTTACCGATACGGGACGCCCCGGTCAGGCTGGCAGCGTGGTTGTTTATGCCGGCGGCAAAGGCTCGCCGAAGCGCTTCCGTAGCGCCCAACTCACCGACGTCTTTTTTTGCGCGTACGACGACGATGGAAATCTTTTCGTCGATGGTCTCGACGGCCACTATGCCTTTCACTTGATGGAGTTGCCGCAAGGCGGTCAGAGGATGCGTTCGATAAAGCTCAACCAGAGCGTCGGTTTCCCGGGGGCGGTTGCGTGGGACGGCAAGTACCTCGCGCTTGGCGACCGTTCGTTTCGCGGCGGTCACGCGCGGGCAATCTATCAGATTTCCGTGTCCGGGACGCGCGGAACCGTCGTCGGCACCACTAAACTCGGCGGCAGCTGCGATCTCCTCGGCTTCGCCGTTCCCAAACTAGGCAGCGGCAGAGGCAATCCGCAGGGCTCGCGCGTCGTGGCGCCCGACGTTTGTGAGAACACCGTTCGCATCTATAACTATCCGGCCGGCGGTTCGCCCAGCAAAAATCTCGGCGACATTCAGTATCCGTTTAGTGCGGCGGTCAGCGCGGCGCCGCACTAGGCGAGAGGTCAGCCGAGGGAATCTCAGCTCGGGGTGTAACACTCCGGGACGCCGCAAAGTTGGTGCGAGCGTCGATCCGGCGCTCAGACACCGTGTAGGGGATAGCTTTTAGCCTGTCCCCTACCTCTTTTTACGAGGCGGGCGGCCTAGAAGGCGGCGCGCAGCGACTCTTTAAACGACGCGGTCGTTTTGATCACGGCCGTTGGTTCGTAGCCACAGTGGGCCATGCAGTTCTCGCACGACTCGTGCTTGCCGCGGCCGTACTTCGACCAATCCGTCTCGTCGAGCAACTCTTTATAGGTCCGCGCGTAGCTTTCTTTGCTCATGAGATAGCAGGGACGCTGCCAACCGAAGACCGTGTAGCAGGGGATGCCCCACGGCGTGCACTCGAAATCGACTTTGCCTTCGAGGAAGTCGAGATAGAGCGGGCTGTGATTCAGCCGCCACTTCTTGCGCTTGCCGCCGGAGAAGACCTGGCTGAAGATCTCGCGTGTGCGCTTGACCCCCAGGAAGTGCTCCTGGTCGGGAGCCTTCTCGTAGGCGTACGCGGGCGAGATCTGCATCATGTCGACCTTGAGATCGTCGTTGAGGTAATCGAGCACCTCGCGCACCGCTTCCGGGCCGTCCTGATCGAAAAACGTGGTGTTCGTGAAGACGCGGAAACCGCGTGACTTTGCTTCCTTGATCGCGTCGATCGCCTTTTCGAAGACGCCGTCGCGACATACGGATTGATCGTGGCGCTCGCGCATGCCGTCGAGGTGGATCATCCACACGAAGTAAACCGACGGCTTGAAGAGATGGATCTTCTTCTTGAGCAGCAGCGCGTTGGTGCACAAGAAAACGAACTTCTTGCGCTTGACCAGCTCCTCGACGATCCGTGGCATCTGGTCGTGCACCAGCGGCTCGCCGCCGGCAATCGAAACCATCGGCGCACCGCACTCTTCCACCGCCGCGATGCACTCTTCGACGCTCAAACGGCGGCGCAGAATGTCGTCCGGATGCTGAATCTTCCCGCACCCGGCGCACGCCAGGTTGCATTGCAGCAGAGGCTCGAGCTCCAGCACGAGTGGGTACTTCTCTTCGCCTTTGAACCGTTTGCCGGCAATGTACTTGGCAACGGCGATCTTTTGCCTGAGGGGCATGCTCATGATTGTGTAGCTGGTTCCTTCATGGCTGGTTGGGATGGTCCCTCGTTGGGGGAGTCTGCTGGGGCCGCTTCGACACGCTTTGCGTCGGGATGACCGACTTTGGCGTCCATGCCGAGGGCCATCGTTGGGAAAAGATGCCGATAAAGGTGGTAGTTAATGTAAAAGTCTCTCGGAAAGCCCGTACCCGTGCACTCGGGTTCGTCCCACGTGCCGTCTCGTCGCTGGCGCTCGCACAGGTAGCTTAGACCGCGTTGGGTGGCAGAGTGTTGCGGGAGACCGGCAAGTTGCAGAGCATTGACCGCCCACGCCGTTTGCGAGGCCGTGCTGCGACCGATGCCGGCGAACGACTCGTCGGCGTAGGAGTGGCACGTCTCGCCCCACCCGCCGTCGGGATTCTGCACCGAGATGAGCCAGGCGGCCCCCTTCTCGACCATATCGCGACCGGTGCGCAGCGCGGCGAGCGCCGAGATCACGCACCACGTTCCGTAAATGAAGTTTACGCCCCAGCGGCCCCACCACGCGCCCGAGGGTCGTTGCGTCTTGCGCAGGTACTCCAGGCCGCGCGCGACGTAGCGATTCGACGTGTTGTAGCCGAGCGCGGCGAGCATCTCGAGCACGTGCGCGGTAACGTCTTCGGTTGGTGGATCGATCATCGCACCGAAGTCCGAGAACGGCATGTCGTAGAGCAGCTCGCGGGTGTTATCGCGATCGAAGGCGGCCCAGGCGCCGTTGCGGCAGTCCATCGCCAGCGTCCAGCGACGTCCTCGTTCGACGGCCGAGGCAACCGAGTCGGGTTCGCCGCCTTCGAGTAAGGAGAGCACGACGATGGTCGTGTCGTCAATGTCAGGATAAGCGTCGTTATCGAACTCGAACGCCCAGCCGTTACCGTGCTTCTCGCTGCACTTCATCCGCCAATCACCGGGGGCGTCGTCGGGAATCTGCTCGCGCAGCATCCACTCGACCGCGCGGCGCATCGCCGGATGCGAAGAGTCGAAACCGGCAATCGCCAGTGCGCGTACCGCCCAGGCCGTATCCCATACCGGCGACATGCAGGCAAGAAAACGCCATCCATCGTGGTCGTCGAGCGAGAAGCGACGCATACCGTCGATGCCTTTGCGCATCACGGGGTGATTGAGATCGTAGCCCATCAGGTCGAGGGCGATCAGCGAGTAGACCCAGGGCGGCTGAATCCCGCCCCAGCTACCGTCAGCCTCTTGCCGTTCGACGATCCACTCGGCGACGCGGCGTTGTGCCTCTTCGCGTTTGGGCTGGTTGGATAGACGCTCGTAGAGTTTCTGCAGCCGTTCGACGAGCATCAGCCAGTGGCGTTTGCCGCGCACTTTCTTCATCTCGTCTTCAGTTCCGGGCGCGATAATTTCGCCTACGTCAATGCCGAGCGGCCGAATCGGCTTCTTCGAAACGACGATGGTCAGCGGCGCGACCGTGCCCCGAGCCCAACAGGCGAAGTCGTAAAGATTGAACGGCATCCAGAGCGGAAAGAAGACCAGCTCCGGCGGAAGGGACGGTACGCCCGACCACGGGTAGATGCCGAAAAGCGCGAGCCAAATCTTGGTGAAGACGCGCGCGTTTACGAGGCCGCCTTCGCGCAGAATCACTTGCAGCGCTTTGCGCATCTCGGCGCGCTGTGGATCCAGGCCGAGTACTTTGAGCGCGACGTACGCTTCGATCGTCGTGCTCAAATCGGCGGGGCCGTCGTAATAGAGCGCCCAGGATCCGTCGTTACGCTGATGGTGCAGCATATGGGCGATCGCGGAGGCGCGGAACTCGTCGAGCGGTAGACCGAGAAAACGGAAGAGCAGGACGTGTTCCGCCGTCATCGTCACGTTGGTCTCGAGTTCGCCCGACCACCAGCCTTCGGTGGATTGATTCTGCAGCAACCACCCGGTGGCGCGATGCAGGGCTTGGGCTTTCCGGCGCTGAGCATCGGGTTGCAGCGGCCCGGCCGCGTTTGTTTCGGCCGGTGCGGCCGCTTCGAGGCGAGCGTCGAGCAGGTGCTGCGCGGCGGCGGAACCGCTACGGACGGCGGACTCCATGGTGTCGGCCCAGCCGGTGTCGGTCCAGGAGCCGGCAATCGCGACGGCCGGATGCGATGTGGACTGGGCGGTGCGCTTGCTGCCGACGAGCGGAAGCCAAGTAGCCTCGGGATTGCGCGTGACGGCACTGCGAAGCAGCTTTGCGTTTTTTAGGGCAGGAAGAAAGGCTTGCGCTTCGCGCCACGCGAGCGCTTCGAGCTCGGCGGTCGGGAGCGTTAGGTATTCTTGCGCCGCGCTGAAGCTGCAGCACAAATATCCCGGCGCTTTTTCGAAGATCCACTGCAGCGGCGAGTCAAGCGCCGCGGCAAAGTCGAGGCCGATGCTTCCGGCGTCGTGCCAAAGGTGCACGTCGACGATCGGGTAGGGCTCGTATGCGTCGAGGCCGTGCACGTTGAAGCGCGCCGCGTCGCCGAGAAGCTTGGCGACTTGGCGCGGCGGAACGGCCAAGACGACGGCGTCAAAGGTTGGCTTCTCGCCCTTCGACAGGGTCAGCGTGACACGATCGCTTACTTCGAGAGTGGTAACCGCGGTGGAGAGATGGACGGCGTCGAGTTGGGTGGCCGCGGCTTGGGCGAGATGGGCGAGCGGAACGCGCGAGAAACCAAATCGCGCGGCTTTGGCGTCGCTGAGGAACGCGGTGCGTAAAACGAACGTTGCTTCGGCCGCATCGACGCGGTCGTACGGTGCGTTGAGCGCGGGGATAAAGAACGGATCCCAGAAGCCTCGGCGTTCCTGCGGTCCTTGACCGTTGCGAACGAGCCATTCTTCAAAGGTTTCCGTCGCGTTGGGTTCGTTGGTTCTTCGACTTGGGCGCCGCGTGCCTCCGCTCAGGATGACGCCGGCCAACGCCTGTGCGATGCGGAGTTTGCCGGATAGGTTGAGGTGCGGATAGGTTAGGAACGAGCCGGTTAGATGCAGCGGCGCCGGCAGAGCGCCGGCGCAGAGTCGTCCCTCGCGGCCGTCGCGAGCCAATATTCGCGCGTCGAAGCGTTCCTGCAGGCGCAGCTTGTCCTCCATGCCGACGCGTTGCGCGAAGCGTACGAACTCGGTGCAGCAGGCTAGGAAAACGTGCTGTCCGTTATCTACCTCGACGCCGTCGATTTCGAACGACGTGGCGCGGCCGCCGAGAAGGCGGCTGCGTTCGAAGAGCTCGACGTGTTTACCGGCTTGTTTGAGATCGAGTGCCGCGGCGAGTCCGGCCAGGCCGCCGCCAACGACCGCTACGCGCTCGATAGCCACGAACGCACGACGACGTAGAGTTTTTCCGTCTTCGAAAGCGCGGCTCGCTCGCGAAGCGGGAGGCCGGGATTGCGCTCGATCTTCTTCAGCAGCTCTTCGTAAATGCCGGCCATCGTCTGCACGCAGGCCGCCGGGCGACGCGGAATGTAGCGCAGCACCTCGTAGCCGGTCGCAAAATACGCTCTGGCCCGCGCCACGCTGTGAGCGATGAAGTCCTCCCAGCCGGGATAGATCTCTCCGTTAAAGAGTGCGCGCTCGGGGATACCGTAATGGCGCAGCTCGTCCTGCGGCAAGTAGACTCGCTGCATGTCCACCGCATCCTCGCGCACGTCGCGCAGAATGTTGGTGAGCTGCAGCGCCATGCCGAGGTCGTCGGCGCGGTGTAGCGCAATCGGGTCGGAGAAGCCGAAGATCCGCACGCACATCCGTCCAACGACCGACGCGACCAGGTTGCAATAATCGGCTAGCTCGTCGAACGTCTGGTAGCGCGAACGGCTAAAGTCCATCTCGCACCCGTCCACGAGCATCAGCAGCTCCCTTTCGGGAATCGAATAGCGCTGCACCGCCTCGGCCAGGACGCGCATGATCGGGTCGTTGCCGTAGTCGCCGCGCACGCAGCGCGAAATGCGTTCGCGGTGCACGGCCAGACGAGCCGGCAGATTCTCGATGCCGCCGCTGTCGGCTTCGTCGTCAACCTGGCGCGCGAAGTTGTAGAGTGCGTAGATCGCCATCCGCTCGTGGTAGCCGAGCGAGATAAATCCCCAATAAAAGTTGCCCGCCTCACGCTTGGCCATCTCGCGATTAAAGCGTTCGGCGCGTTGGTGCTCCGACGGCGGCTGCGTCATGCCGCGCAAGGCGCGCTGGATGTTGAGCATTACGCCGGCCGCACCGGGGCGAAGGTTCCTATTGCGGCTCGCACGACCAACGAGACCTTCGTTGGCACCGAAACGCTGGGTCGCTTATCTTCGGTGTCGTACCCGATAGCCGCTATTGCGTCGCAGATTGCCAAGCCTCCCATCCGGTAGAGTGCGAGCTGCAGGCGCAGAGGGCGGGGGACGTACGCTTCGAGCGCCTCGCCCGAGGCCAGCAGCGCGCGGGCTCGTTCCACCATGGCTTGCGCGGCACCCGGGATTCCCCTTGTGGACACGTCGCTGTCGACAAGGTAGCGCCGGCCGATGCGCGCGTCGCGGCTGACGTCCTGCGCGTGATTGGTCAGCTGAAGTCCGATGCAGACGTCGTCGGAAAGCCGTTCGGCAGTGGGATCCGCGACGCCGAAGACGCGCAGCACCATGCGCCCGACCGGCGCCGCCGAGAGACGGCAGTAGTCGTGCAGCTCTTGCCACGTCGCATAGCTCTTCACGTGTTGATCCTGAACGTTGGCGGCGATGAGATCGAGAAATGGCCGTGCCGGAATCGATCGCTGCTCGATCGTTGCGGCCAAGGCAAAAAGCACCGGATGGACCGGCGGCATACCGTTAAAGAGTGCCTCCGTTTCGCTTCGCCAGCGCTCCAAACGCAGCAGCGCCATCCCCGGAGGGCTCTCGTCGCCGAGGTCGTCGGTGGTGCGGCAGAAAGCGTAGATGCGGCCTAAGTCGCGGCGCCGCTCGGCGTCCACGAAGCGCGACGCGACGCTGAAGTTTTCGTAGTGCCGGCGCGTGAGCGTGCGGCAATAGGCGTCCGCTGCCTCAAGGTTGAGGTTCATCTTCGGGACTCATAATTAGCGCAGTGGCCGTGGTCTCCCCCACGCGGCCGGAGCGCTACGGTCGGGGAGAGTCCACCCAGGCGCATTGAATAGAGCCGTATGACATCCTCGCTAGCCGAGTGGTCGAGCTTCTATACGGTCAGCGCCTCGGCGGCAGCCGCGCTTACCGGCCTCATGTTCGTGGTGATTTCGCTGGTTGCTGGAATGGAGCGCGTCAGGCGCTCGTCCGAGGGCACCGGAACCTTCAGCACGCCAACCGTCGTGCATTTTTGCGCAGCGCTGCTCGTTTCGGCAGTTTTACTGGCGCCGTGGCAGGAGCTGATGCTTCCGGCGATTACCCTCGCCGTCACCGGAACTGTCGGAGTGGTTTACGCGGTGCGCGTCACGCTAAGCGCCAGACGGCTGAGCAAGTACATCCCGGACGCCGAAGACTGGACCTGGTATACCATCTTGCCGTTCGTCGCGTACGGCGTAATCGCAGGAGGAGCGATTGCGATGCCCCTCGATGCGCATCACGCGCTTTTTGCGGTGGGCGGCGGCGTTTTACTGCTCAATTTCATCGGCATCCATAACTCGTGGGACGTCGTCACCTATCTCGTCGCTACCGATGGCGGTAGCTCAGAGCCCTAACCGTTCCTCGCAAGTCGACGACTCGGCGCGCGCCGCTGCAAAACATGGCAATGCGCAGCGTCTCGATTAGCTCGCGAGCGAGTTGGGCGGCGTCCGCTTCGCCGCGAGCGGCTGCGCGCAGGAAGGGGCCGGCGATGCCGGCCAAGCCGGCGCCCAGCGCCAGAGCTTTGCCGACGTCGAGACCGCTAAAAATACCGCCGCTGGCAATCAGCGGTTCGTCCGGCGCGACGGCTCGCGCTTCGACCAAACAACGCGCGGTTGGAATTCCCCAGCCGGCGAACTCGGCGGCGACGCGAGCGCGCCACGGCTCGGTCATACGATAACGCTCGACCTCGCTCCACGACGTGCCGCCCGCTCCGGCGAGATCCACGGCAGCGACGCCGGCGTCGAAGAGTTTGCGGACTTGATCGGCGGCGATGCCCCAACCGACTTCCTTAACGACGACGGGAAAGTCCACTTCGGCGCAGAGCTTTTCGATGGCGCGCAAGAGTCCGGCAAAGCAGGTATCGCCCTCGGGCTGCAACGCCTCTTGCAGGGGATTGCAATGCAGCACCAGCGCGTCGGCTCGGAGCAGCTCGACCAGACGACGGCACTCGGTCGCGCCGTAGCCCTTATTGAGTTGAACGGCGCCGAGGTTGGCAAAGAGCAAAATATCCGGCGCTTGCGAGCGCACTTCAAATGTCGGCAGTTGTTCGGGCGATTCGATGAGAGCCCGGCCCGAGCCGAGCCCCATGGCCAAGCCAAACTGCTGCGCCACGCGGGCCAGACGCGCGTTGATCTCGCGCGCCTCCGGCGTGCCGCCGGTCATGCACGAAACGAGGATCGGCGCGGCGAGTTGTCGCCCAAGAAATTCGCACGAGAGATCGACGTCGCTTAGGTCGATTTCGGGAAGCGCGCGATGCGTAAACTCATAGTCGTCAAAGCCGGCGGCAATGCCCTTAGCCGCGACGTCTCGTTCGATGTTGATGCGAAGGTGATCGGCCTTGCGCGAAGCGGTCGACGGACTACGCGTCTCGTCGCGCAAGGTACTCGGCAACTTCTTCGAAGACGGCGAGATCGGCGGCCGTCGCGTGGCGACGGAGTGCGGCGATTGCCTCACCCGTGAGGCGCCGCACGTCTTGCACGTCCTCGGCACCGCCAGCGAGCCCAAGCAGCGTGCCGGCGCGAGAGTAGGCCGCCGCGACGAGGGGTGAAGCGCCGGCGACCAACGCGCCCGCGCGCAGCGCGGCCGCGGTCATGGGAGCGTCGCGCTCGGCGTCGCCGGGGCGTGCCTCGATAGCTTCCAGCACCGCTTGCCCGACGAGACGTGCCGCCTCGAGCCGCCGCGCGGGATCGCCGACGTCGCGAGCCAGCGTCCGGAAGGCGAGAGCGTAAAAGGCATCGCCGGCATTGAGCGTCTGCCCAAGCCCCCAGCGGCCGATTGATTCGGCCGAATCGTCGCCCAGCTCGTCGTGCAGCAGCATGAAGCGGTCGAACAGCGCAAAGGCTGCCGCCACCGGGAGTGCCTCGCGGCGGTCGCCGCCATTGGCGTCGGAGGCCCAGAGGACCAGGGAGGGTCGCAGCGGGTCCCGGGCCGATTCGACGGGCATGCGCTCTTCGATGATACGGCCCGCAACCGAGTCGAAAGAAAAGACGATTCCAGCGAGGTATCGCTGAATGGAGGTCCGCTGTCCGCTCAGCGGGAGGTGCTCAGAAAGCCGGTTCATGGCTCGCGCTCCTTCGACCGCCGCTCGGACGGTAGCCTCCCTTATCACTGTTTGCCCACCAACGGAGAATCGCGGATGCAGATCGGATCGACCGAGCATAGAGACCTTTTCTGCCGGTCATTCATGGAGTCACATCGAGCCTTCGAGCCGGCCGATTTGCCGTGGCCCGAACTCGACGACCTCTCCCTCGCGCGCTTACGCGCCATCCCGATTTGGACGTTGGCGCTCGAAATAGAGATCGACGCCGGCGTCATGCTGTCGCGCTTTGCGCAAAGCGAGCCCGATCCGCTGGTGCGTCAAGCGATCGAGTTGCAAGGCTACGAGGAAGACCGCCACGGTCGCATCTTACAATGCATGATTTCCAAGTACGGCCTCACGGCGAAACCCGACGTGGTGGATCGGCCGGCGACGCGCCGCGCGTTTATCAAATTCGGCTACAGCGAGTGCCTCGATTCGTTTGCCGGATTCGGTATCTTCCGCTTAGCCCGAGAGGCGCGCCTGGTGCCCGAATCGTTAACGTCGGTCTTCTCCCCCGTCATCGCCGAAGAGGCGCGTCACATCGTCTTCTTCGTAAACTGGGTGGCCTGGGACCGCTATCGGCGCGGCCTTCGCAACTTCGCCCTGCAGGCACCGGCGGCACTGATGGGCTATGCGGCTGCGATCGGCAAACACGTCAAAGACGGCCGGAAAATGGCGGCGCAGCAGTCCGAGCCCAAGTCCGGGTCGATGGATCTCTTCGCCGATGCGATGAAAGGGCTCACGCCCGCCACCTTTATTCGAGCTTGCGTGGAAGAGAACGAACGCTATATGGCATCGTTCGATCCGCGTTTACTTCGACCGCGCGTCGTTCCCGCGCTTGGGAACTTCGCGTTGACGATCTTCGAGACGATCGACCGGCTTCGCGCCTCCTCGCGCAAAGAGTCCCCACGTTCGTTAGGCTCGGGCTGAGCTTGCGACGTCAGTCCTGCACCGGCCACGCCGGCCGGGGCAGGCGGTCGTTGAGATACTGCGCGCGCTCGGGTGCGATGCCGATCAGGTTGTCGAGGCAGGTGAGCTCGAGCAGACGGCGCATGTTGCTGCCGCCGACGAGCGCTTCGAGGCGATGCCCGTTGCCGTTGAGCCTTTTATAGAGTGCGATCAGTTCGCCCAGCGCGGTCGAATCGAAGAAGCTGGCCTCGCGCAGGTCAATCAAGACGTCGCGCTCCGCGCCCAACGCGTGAAGCGTCTCGCGCAGCTGCTCGCGATTGGCAACGTCCCACTCGCCACGCAGCGTAACCACGCGAGCGCTCTCAAACTCGCCCAAAACAATGCTCAGGTCGTCGTCGGCACGCACTCTAAATAGTCTAGCCCTCCGGGCTTAGAATTTAAAGTAGATAAACGGTGGCGAGACGCCCGTCCAGGAGAGCAGCTGAAGCGCCAGCAGCACGCCGGCCAGAACGCCGGCTTGCCCCAGCGGTCGAAGCTGCATCCAACCCGGCGCAAAGCCCCGCCTATTCAATAGCAAGCGTATCGCGCCGAACAGAACGATCGCCGCGGCCAGCACCGCTTGCCAGCCGGCCAGAAGCGCGGCCCCGCGACCGCCGGCCAGCAAGGCGCGATAGACATTGAGCGCGACGTCGAACGTCTGCGCGCGAAAGAGCACCCAGGCGAGAAGCACGATCGCGAACGTCACGATAATTCGAACCACGGCGAGCGCGCCGCGCGGCGCGTTGCGTTCGTGACCGATTCCCGTGAGCCGCTCGATGCAGAGTGCGACGCCGTGGAAGCCACCCCAAGCCACGAACGTCCATTGCGCGCCGTGCCAGAGACCGCCTAAAAGCATCGTCAACATTAAGTTGCGCAGCGTCGCGAACGTGCCGTGACGGCTGCCGCCAAGCGGAATGTAGAGATAGTCGCGCAGCCACGTCGAGAGCGTCATATGCCAGCGATGCCAGAAGTCGGTAACGCTGGTCGCTAGGTACGGCAAGTTGAAGTTCTCGGGAAAGACGAAACCGAGCATCCGCGCGCAGCCGATCGCGATGTCGCTGTAACCAGAGAAATCGAAATAGATCTCCATGGCGAAGGCAAACATCGCGCACCAAGCGGCCGGCGCACCCGGATGCGCCGCGATGGAATCGAAATAACCGTTCGAGACGGCGGCGAACTGATCGGCGATGACCATCTTCTTGAAGAGACCGAAGCCGGCGCGGGCGAGCCCGTAGGTTACGTCTTCGGGGCCGGGTGCGCGCCATGCGAAGAGCTCGCCGAAAAAGAGGCCGGCACGCACGATCGGGCCGGCGAGCAACTGGGGAAAGAAGGCTAAGAACAAAGCATAATCGAGCGGCGTGCGCACGGCTTTCGTCTTGCCGCGGTAAACGTCGACCAAGTACGAGATGCTCTGGAAGGTGTGGAAGCTGATGCCGATCGGCACGAAGAGATTGACCAGCCACGGGTTTTGGTGCATCCCGATGAGTGCGGCAACGGTGGTGCTCGCGAAGTTTAGATACTTGAAGGTTCCGAGAAAGGTGAGATTAGCGGCGATGCCGAGCGCGAGCGCCAGCCGCGATTCTCTTCCCGCATCGCGCATTCGCTCGAGCGCGACGCCAATGAGGAAGTCGCTGACCGTGAGGATCCACAGGAAAAGCACGTACCACGCGTTCCAGCGGGCGTAGAAATAGTAGCTGGCAACGAGCAGCACGTAGCGCCCGTAACGCCGCGGGAGTCCGTAGAAGAGCGCGGCCACGATGCCAAAGAAAAGCCAGAACTCGTAGGACTGAAAGCGCAGCGGGATGCCGATGCCGATGGCCGCGGCGTACCACGAGAGATCGCGATGTTCGCGCGGTCCCGGCGGCGGCAAGGGCGGCGGGGGTGGTTGCGCGGACGACGGTGCAACCGGCGTCGCCGCGCCGGCGATGGGTGCGGCGGCCAATGTTTGCACGGCCGTCATTGGGCGGGGCGCTAACGCGCTTGCAATTCGCTCGCCCAGCAGCCGGCTGAACCGAAGGCTGCCGGCGCGATTGAGATGGTCTTCGTCGGCAAAATGATCGGGGCGCTCGAGTGCGAGAAACGGTTCTGCGGGTAGAAACTGCGCGTGATACGTCTGTGCGATCTCGAGCAGCGAGCCACTGGGCGCTTCGGCACCGGAGCGATGAACCGGCCGGGTTGGGATTCTTACAAAGAAGACGGGCGTTCCGGTTGCTTCGTAGCGTGCGGCGATCGGCGCCAGCCATTGTAGCCGGTATTTTGCATATGACGGGCTGGGCTTGGCAACGCGCAAGACCTGCGTGGCGACGGCGTCGCGCTGATCTTGCGTCAGGTCCGCGGGATAGTCGAGGGTGTCCGCCGTGAAATTTGCACGCAGTCCGGCAAGCGTTTCGGTCCGCGGATGGGCCGCCAGCGGCTGGTATGCGGGATCGCGGTGCGCTTGCGCGATGGCGGCGGCGCGGGCCGGCGGATCTGCTGCAAGGCTTTGAAAATCGTCGCGCAACTCTACGCCGCGCCAGAAGAGATCGATGCCGTACTCGATGCGCTCGCGCGGATCGGAGAACGAGCCGGCGAGTTTGGGCAGATCGGTCAGCCGCGTTTGAAAGACCACGTAGCGCAGATCCATGGGACGGTCGTCACCGTCGAGGCTTCCGATGGCGCTGTCGTCGTCGGAGAACGTGTCGACGGGAATGACGACGGCGCGGTACCGATGCGCTTCGGGGTCGATGGCGCGCACGAAGAACGGCCAGCAACGCGGCGTCGTTCCCGGCACGCCGGCATTGAGAAACCGCAGCTTGCCGCCGGCGCCGGCGGCTGCGGCGGCGGGATCGAGCCCGGAGTAGGTGCGCGAATCGCCGAGCACCAGCACGTCGCGGCTCGGCTGCGCGGGAAAGGCACGGAACTGGGCGATGGCCGCCTCAAAGCTTCCGGTGCTGGACGACGGATCGAGGACGCTGCGATAGAGCGGAGTGCGAAACGCAATGACGTCCACCAGTGCGAAGAGCGCAAATGCGACCGCAACGAGAAAGGCGGCCGTCTTCTTGCGTGGCGATCCGGCTGGCGATTGCACCGCAACGTCCCTTGTGCGAAAAGGGGTTAGAGGCCTTTAGGGGGTTAGAGGCCGTTAGAATGGGAACGCCGGTGGCGCTCATCACCATCACGGTGATGCTCGGGATGATCATGGCGATCATTGATACGACCATCGTTAACGTGGCGATTCAAACCATCGGCGGGAATCTCGGCGCGACGGTTGACGAAGTGGCCTGGGTTGCGACCGGCTATATTCTGGCCAGCGTCGTGATCATGCCGCTCAATGGATGGCTGACGGCGCTGTTGGGGCGCAAGCGATTCTATGCGATCTCGCTGGCGCTCTTTACCGTCGCCTCGCTTTTATGCGGAACGGCGCGCTCGATTTGGGTGCTCGTCTTTTACCGCATCGTTCAAGGAATCGGCGGCGGCGCGCTGCAGCCGACGGCGCAGGCGATTCTCTTCGAAACCTTCCCGCCGCAACGACGCGGCGCGGCGATGGCGATCTTCGGGATGGGCGCGATGGTCGGGCCGGCGATCGGGCCCACGCTGGGCGGCTGGATCATCGACAACGCCAACTGGCCGCTGATCTTCTACATCAACGTCCCGATCGGCATCGTGGCCTTCGTGATGACGCTGGCCTTTATTCCGAATCCACGCTATATCAGCAAGCCGAAGGGCGGCATAGACTGGATCGGCCTCGGCCTGCTGACGGCCGGCCTGGCGTCGCTGCAGTTCGTGCTCGAACAAGGCGAGCGCGACGACTGGTTTGATTCGAAGACGATCGTGCTGCTCAGCGTTGTGGCGGTGGTGGCATTGGTTACGTTCGTGTTGAAGGCGCTCAACGACCGGCATCCGATCGTGGACTTGTCGGTCTTTAAGTTTCGCTCGTTCTCGGTCGGATCGTTTCTCGGGATCATCATGGGGTTTGGTTTGTTTGGGACGGCGCTAATTCTGCCGCTCTTCTTTCAAACGATGCTTGGCTTTACGGCCTTCGATACCGGGTTGGCGCTGATGCCGGGCGCGATTTCGACGGCGATCTCGATGCTCATCATCGGGAGGTTGCTCAACCGCATCGACGGGCGCTGGTCGATTGTTTTTGGAACGCTGCTCTTCGCGTGGTCGACCTGGCTGCTGGGCGGGTTGACGACGCAAGCGGGATATTGGGACGTCTTCTGGCCACGACTGGTGCAAGGCTTCGCGCTCGGTTTTCTCTTCGTGCCGCTGACGACGATCTCGCTGAGCGACGTTCCGGTTCCGGAGCTGGCCAACGCCACTGGGTTGTTTACGCTGTTGCGTCAGCTAGGGGGTAGCTTAGGCATTGCGATCCTTACGACGATGCTTACCCACCAGACGGCCGTAGCATGGAACGAACTCGCGTCGGGCGTAACGGCCTCGCACGGGTATCCGGTGCAGATGCTCACCGGCATGGTGGCGCAGCAATCGGCGATGATCGCCTACAACTATCTCTTCCGCGTTACGGCGATCGTCTTCGTGGTTTCGACGCCGCTGATCTTTCTGATTCGGGGACATACGGCGAGGTCGGCAACGGCCGCAGTGGCGGTGGCGGCGGAGTAGCGGTTTTGCGCTTGCCCTTCGCTATGACAGCGTTAAGGGTAGCGCCAGGGCGGTGGCGGCCGCGATGTAAGGGGCGAAAGCGATCGGCGAGCCTTTGCTGCGGAGCAGGCGGTGCAGGATAGCCGCGCTAGCACATGCGGCCGCGAGTGCGAGCACGCCGAGCGGCAAGCCGAGTACGGCGCCGCTGATCGCCACTAGCTTTGCGTCGCCCCAGCCCATCCCCATGCCACGCGAGAAGACTGCCGCTGCGGCAAACGGCGCGAAGGCGACCGCGGCGCCGATAAGGATCGTCCACTGCCGCTCCGAGATCGCAAAAAGCAGCAGCGCGGCGAGCGGCGGCAGTGTGAAGACGTCGAGAACGAGGCCGCAGAGCGTATCGCTGCACCACGCGGCGACGAGCGCGAAGAGTACGAGCGCGGCGATTCCGAGTTGTATCGGCGTCGCACCGGTGTAGACGAGCAGCCCGCCGATAGCCGCGCAAGCGATAACGAGGAGGGCGTATGGGGGCTTTCCGGCCGGCGGTCCGTCCGGCGCGGGCGTTTCACCGGAACACGCGGCGCGACTAAGCTGCACCGCCACAAGTGCGACGGAAGCAAAGAAAATCGCGGCTATTGCAATGGTCATCATATGTGGGCCCGGCTCAGGATGACACCTAGGGTTAGTGCGGAGTTGTTGCTATGTAGTTGGCGGCTACTGCTCCGAAGATCATGGTGATGATGGCTGGGATGAGGAAGAAGACCATGGGAAAGACCATTTTGACCGGGAGTTTGCCGGCGGCTTCTTCTACCAGCATCAAGCGCTGGTGGCGCGCGTCTTCGGCCAGGCTGGTGAGCATCTTGGTGATGTTGGCGCCGAGGCGTTCGGCTTGCGTCATAACGCGCAGGGCATTGCGCAACGCTGGTTGATTCGTGCGATCGCCGACGGCGCGCAACGCGTCGCTGCGAGACTGGCCCATGCGGATCTGCGAGAGGGCCTCTTTGACCTCGTCGCCGACCGGCCCGGGAACCGCTTCGGCCGCGTAGCCGAGCGCGGCGTTGAGCGCTAGGCCGGCCTGCACGGTCGAAGCAATCATGTCCAGGAACTCGGGCAGGCTCTTTTGGATCGAACTCTTGCGCGCTTCGCTGGCGCGATTGAGCATAAAGATGGGAGCGTAACCGCCGATGAAGCCCATGAAGGCAAGAAGCGGAGCTAGCCAACCGGCACCAATTCCGCAGAGGTTCCAGATGAGCAGGCCCACGGCGACGCCTAAACCGGCCCCGGCGATGACGCGCATCACGAACTTGGCCGGCGTTAGCGTGTACCAACCCGCCTCGGCAAAGCGCCGAACCAGCGCGTTGCGCCGCTCTTTGTTGAAGACACGCTCGAGCAGCGGCGACCCGAAGGTTTCTCGCTCTTGGGGCGTTCGCAGCTCGTCGAGTTGCTGGGCGAGGACGCTCTTGCTTGGAATAAGTGAGAGCACCAGCATAAAAGCGCAGACCGCCGCGAGCAACGGGATGAAAAGAATGAGGGCCGGCGTTAGATTCATGTTATACGTCGATTCGCATGACGGCTTTGAGGGAGAAATAGGCGGCCACTTCGAGGCCTAAAACGATCAGAAGCACGATGCGCCCGACGAAGGTTGCCGTGAGCGCGTTGGCCATCGTCGGCTGCGTGGCAGCGATAAAGACGCCGAGGAAGAGCGGGATGGCCATCAGCACCCAGGCGCTCATTCGGCCCTCGGCCGTCAGCGACGAGGTCTTGCGCTGCACTTGGCGGCGCCCTTTGATCGTTTCGCCGAGCTGATCGAGAATGCGCGCCAAATCGCCGCCCGTCTCAGACTGGACGCGAAAGACGCGCGCCAGCATCTTGGATTCGGGACTGGGCATGCGTTCGGAGAGATCGTCAATCGCATCGAAGATGCTCGCGCCGAGGTTGGTCTGTCCGATGACGCGCTTAAACTCGTGGCGCGCCGGGTCCGGCAGCTCTTCGATGACGATCGCCAGTGCTTGACGCGTTCCCAAGCCGACGCGTAAGCCGCCGGCGATGAGGCGCGCTGCGGGCTCGAGCTGCTGCACGAAGGCATCGAGACGCCGGCGAATGCAGAACGCGACGAAGCCCGAAAATCCGAAGAACGCCAGAGCCGCCAGCCCCACGAGCAGCAGCAAGGCAACAAGCAGTGACGGATGCAGAACGAGTGCCAGCGCGATCCAGACGACGGCGATGCCGGCACAGACCGTAAGCACGATCTCCTGCGAGCTCAAACGGATCCCGGCGCGGTCGAGTTGTTCGGAGAAGCCGCGGACGCGCGCGTTGGCGCGCTCGTTGAGCCAGTGCCAGATCGAGAGAAAAGCAAAGAATACAGTCGCCGTAACGCCGGCAAAGACGGCGGTTGGAACGAGAATATCTACCATAGGGCCGGCACCGGGGCGAGCTGGCTGAGATCGCGGTGATCGTATGGGACGCCGTATTCCGCAAAGCGCTTGAGACAGACCGGCTGCACGCCGGTGTAGCAGAACTCGCCGACGACCCGATTGTCCTCGTCCACGCCGCGCTGGGCGAAACGCACGATCTCTTGCATGGTGACGATATCGCCTTCCATTCCAACAACCTCGCTGACGCCGATGATCTTGCGCGAGCCGTCGCGCATGCGAGCGGTATGAACCACCATATCCAAGGCGCTGGCGATCTGTTCGCGGATCGCGCGCACCGGCAGGTCGAAGCCGGCCATCAGCACCATCGTCTCGATGCGCGAGAGCGCGTCGCGCTGCCCGTTTGCATGGATGGTGGTGAGCGAGCCGTCGTGGCCGGTATTCATAGCCTGGAGCATATCCAGTGCTTCGGCGCCGCGGCACTCGCCGATGATGATGCGGTCGGGACGCATGCGCAACGCATTACGGAAAAGGTCGCGGATAGCGATCTCGCCGGTGCCTTCGACGTTGGGCGGGCGCGACTCCAAGCGCACGATGTGCGACTGATTGAGCAGCAGCTCGGCGGCGTCTTCGATGGTGATGATTCGTTCGCGGTCCGGCAGAAACGACGAAAGTACGTTGAGGAAGGTCGTTTTACCGGAGCCGGTGCCGCCGCTGACGACGCAGTTGAGGCGCGCCTGAACCGCGGCCTGCAGAAAATCCATGACTTGCTTGGGCACGGCACCGTTGGCGATTAAGTCCTCGGCAGTGAGCCGGTGGTGACCGAAGCGGCGAATCGTCAGCGTCGTGCCGTCAATGGCGACCGGCTCGATGATGGCGTTGACGCGCGAGCCGTCGGGCAGGCGCGCGTCTACCATCGGTGAGGCTTCGTCGATGCGCCGGCCCAGCGGCGTAATGATGCGTTCGATGATCAGACGCAGCTGGCGGCTTTCGGTAAAACGTTTGGGCGAGCGCTCGATGACGCCGTGGCGCTCGACGTAGATCGTGTCGGGTCCGTTGACCATGATTTCGGTAAGGTCCGGATCCTTCATCAGATCCTCGAGCGGTCCGAGCCCCAGCGCTTCGTCGACGATCTCCTTACGCAGCGTGGCGAGATCTTCGGCGGACCCCTCGAACTTGCGGTCGACCGCGTAAGTGGAGGTGATGCTTTCGACTTTGGCGCGGAGCTCGGCGAGTTTCGCCGCGTCGGTGTGAGCGGTGCTCGCCGAGACGAGATCGAGCTGGCGCAGCAGCGCCGCATGCACTTCTTGCTTGAGCGCTTCGCGCTTAGGATCGATCTGAACCGTGCTGTGTCCGTTGGTGCGCGGCGCTGCCACGCGGCGCAACGGCACCGGCGAGTCCCCGGTGAGCGAGGCGGCCGAGGGCTGAAGATTGGCGAGCCGCACTTCCGCCGGCACCGATGCGAGCGCGCGTGCCAAGGCGGCGACGCTCTTAGCGTAACCGCGTTGGTGCGACTGCGGAATTTCGGCGAAGGTCTTCGTGCCCACGACGCGGTCGATCTCCCGTGCCGGCATGGCGCTCTCGCCGCGCGCGTTGGCGACCAGCACGATGCGGGCGGCCGGAATGCCGAAACGTTCGAGGTCGGCGTAGACGGCGCGCGCGCCGGCAACGCCGAGCAGCGTCGGTTCCACGACGATGACGATGCGCGAGGCGCGCTTGACGAAGGGACGCAGAGCCGCGGTAAAAGGCTGGGGCGCATCCACAATGACCGTCCCCGAATCGGTCAGGCTTTCGGCCAGCGATTCGACTGCGGCGGGGTCGAGCGTAAAGGCCGCATCGTAACGATCGGCAAGCTCGATCAAAGTAACGCCGTTGAGCCGGGCGCGGGCGATCGGCGAAGTGCCGCGCGCCGCGTCGAGCGCGCGCACCGCGTCGAAGGTCAGCGCGACGCTGCGCCGGCCGGTCAAGTCGGCGTCCACGAGTACGGCGTTGCCGTCTTTGGGAATGGCGCGCGCGAGCTCGGTGCAGAGCGTGGTCGTTCCGGCGCCGCCTTTGGCACCGACGAAAAGAATGAGACGTGATTGGCTCATCGCTGCGCCTCCACGTCGCTGGTGCTCATGATGCGGTCGCCGACGATCACCTCAACGGCCGAGTCAGAGGCTCGCGGCGCGCGCGGCGTCGCCGGAGGAGGTTGTGGCGACGCCGGCGCGACGGCTGGAGGAGCGGGAACTGGAGCCGAGTTTCCGCTCAAGGTTAATTCTTGCGCGAGCTGCGAACGCGACGGTTCGCGCGGCGAACGCAGCGCGAGGCGCAGCGTCGCGTTGGAATCGGCCCAGGCCAGCAGATTGGCTTGACCCGGCGTGACTTCCAGCGTCACCGTCGCGGCTTGCTCTTCTTGCGGCGACGGCGTTGCCGACGGATTCTCGAGGGCATTGCCGACGGCGAGCACGCGCACCGCGCGCAAGATCGTCACCGCTCTGGGCGGCGGTCCGCTCTGCTTCGAGGGTGGAATGGCGATGACGTCAACGCGGTCGCCGGGCTGTACTAAGCCGGCAACGTCTTTGACGCGATCCACCGGAATGCTGACGGCGCGCATGCCGGGCTCGAGGCGCACCGGCAGCGCAAAGGCAACGTTGGTGCCGATCTTCGAGGACGTAATCTGTCCGCCGGCGGGAATGGTAATGAGCGCCAGCGAGCCGATGGCCTGACCGGGATCGTCAATGGCATCGGGGTCGACGCCCGTGGAAGGACGCGTCTGCTTCGACACCATCGCCGCAGTAATGTGGCTGCGTGCGGGTATCTCTTGCGTTGCCACCACCACGGCGCGTTCCGCGTTGGAGGCCGGGCGCAGCGACGAGAGATAGGTGAGCGTCAGCCAGCCCGTGCCGACGGCAAGAATGATGGCGATCAAGAGCGTCGTTCGGCGCGTGTTCACAGCGTAATCCTCAAAAATGGAGCCACGCTTTGCGCGAGGGCAACGGTGATGGCGCCGAGAGTAAAGGCCAGCGCGTACGGCATCGTCGCGCGCTTGGCACCCAGGCTCGATATACCGCCCGAAGCCATGAGCGCTACGCTCGACAGCGACGGCCGCGATTCGGGCCGGAAGAGCAGATAGAAAATGGCGAGCAGACCGCCCGCAAGAGCCGAGTAGAGCAGAAACGGCAGACAGAGCGGATAGCCGAGCATCCCCGCAGCTGCGATGGCGAGCTTGATGTCGCCGCCGCCGATCCCGCCGCGGGCATAGACCAGCGTTCCACCGAGCGTCAGTGCGGCCATTATGGCGAGGCTCGTCAGCGCGGCGACCGGACCGTTGAAGGCCTGCACGAGTAACGCTCCCACCGCCAACGTGGCGGTGAGCGCGTTAGGAACGCGCCGGCTGCGCAGGTCGAAGAAACTTGCGGCCAGCGTACCGGCGAGAGTAAGCAGAATTGCGAGTGTCATGCAGAGTTATGAGGCGCGAGCGCAGACGCTGCGCGCCCCGCAACCATCTTGGTCTTGTTTAGAGCGAGTTGGATACGTTGGCGAACAGCGTGTTGAGCTTGGTGCCAACGGCCGTAACGCCAACGATAGCGACGAGAGCGATGAGGCTGACGAGCAGGCCGTACTCAACCATCGAGGCGCCTTCTTCGTCGCGGATCATTGACTTGAGAGTGTTTAGCATTGTGTCTCCTTGCAGTAGGTGGTGACTAGGGGGCCGGCGATCTCAATTCGAGATCACCATCTGCGAGCTGCTCGTCATCGTGATTTGGCCACTGTGAACGAACGGCAGCAGAAAGCTAAAGGGGTACGTTACCGTGACTTGCGCGACACAGCCGGGCGCATCGTTTGCACCGCCGGACGCGCCGGTGCACGAAGGAAAGCTTAGTTGCGCGGTGATTTGTGTCGGATCGGTCGCCCCTTCCGAGAGGCTTCGAATGTAGGGCTGGATATCGGCCGCGCCTGGCTGGGCTGGACAGTGGTCGAGACCGCTGCACTGGGAGCCGCGGACGATCGCCCAGCGAGCGCCCTGCCGGGCGAGATGGCCTACAAGACCGTAGGTATAGAATGCGCGGCCGAAATCAACGACCCCGAACATAAACGTGAGCAGCAGCGTCATTACGATGGCGGCTTCAGGAAGGCTCGCACCGCGCTCTCCGTGCCGCTTCACTGGGCCACTACTCGCATGATGGAATCGCCGCTAATGACAATCTGCGGCGGGAGTCCGGGATATCTAACTAGCGATGCAAACGTGCCTGACACGTGAACCTTCACGTAATAAACGACGGTTAGGCCGGTTATGTTCGTCGGACAGCCCGTGAGGGCGCCACCGTTAACCGTGCATAGCGTTGTAGGAGCGGCGGTCAGACCGACATTCGGGGCGTCGGCGATGGCGGCGTTACTCATGCCGGTGGCATCGGTCGAGGTGAACATACTTTGCGCGCCATACTGCGCTCCGGCACGAGCGGCGTTGGACGTCAGGATTCCGAAGTAGCCGGCTCGGCCAAGGTCAATGAGGCCAATCAGGAGCACCAATAAGACCGGCAGCACGATAGCGAACTCGAGCAGGCTCGAGCCGGATTCGCAACGGCGCAGGCGCCCGAAAATCATTGCGCCAGCACCACGTTGCGGATAAGAGTCTGACCGGCCGGCGGCGTTGCAAAATCC
>DATAPM010000173.1:0-8969 GCA_036265225.1 Vulcanimicrobiaceae bacterium | reverse complement strand
GGCGAGTCTGCATGACAACCTATAGCGCGGCGCGAATTCCGCGGTTCCATACTGAAAGAGGAGGAAGCGGCTGTGTTCGAAGGTCGAGTGGCATTGGTTACCGGTGGAACGCGCGGCATCGGCGCGGCCATTACCGAGAAGCTGGCCCGCGCCGGGGCACACGTAGCAGCGGGTTATAGCCGGGGAAAAGAGAGCGCCGAAACTTTTGCCGGAAGGATGGCGGCTCAGGGCGCTAAGGTGTCTATTCACCAGGGACGCGTGGACGAGGCCGACGACTGCAATCGCGTGGTCAAAGAAGTGCTGGATCAGTTCGGCCGGGTCGACTATCTCGTGAACAACGCCGGCATTACCGTGGACAAGACCGTGCGCAAGATGACGGTGGACGACTGGAAGCAGGTGCTCGACGTCAATCTTTTGGGCGCCTTCCAAATGACCAAGGCCGTTTTGGAGCACATGATCGAGCGGGGATCGGGGCGCATCGTCAACATCAGCTCGGTGATCGGCGAGACCGGTAACGTCGGTCAAGCCAACTACGCCGCATCCAAGGCGGGACTCTTCGGCTTCACCAAGAGCTTAGCGCTGGAAATGGCGCAGCGCGGCATCACCGTCAACTCCGTCGCACCGGGCTTTATCGCAACCGAGATGGTGGCGGCGATTCCCGAGGCCGCGCTTTCAAAAGTCATCGAGAAGATTCCGCAGCGCCGTTTGGGCAAGCCCGAAGAAGTGGCGCGCGTCGTCTCGTTCTTGCTCGAGGACGACTCGAGTTATATCACGGGAGCGGTGTACTCGATCAACGGCGGTTTGGATATGTAAGGAGGTTCGAAGATGCGCGTTCTTGTTGTACTTTTCTGCAGTGCCGCGCTGGGGGGCTGCGCGGCAAATATGGCGCCGGCAATGCAGGACGTCGCGCGCTCGACACAGCCGTACGCGAGGGAGCGGGGCTTCAACGATGCGGCGCAGAGGAAGTTCCATACGGTCTACAGTTTCGTCGGCGTCGGTGAAGGCAAATACCCAACGGGAAATCTTATCGAAGCCGCCGGCGTTTTCTACGGGACGACCCGGTACGCCGGCCATCGTGACGGAGTCGTGTTCTCCTTTACGCCCTCGGGCGGGGAACGCGTCCTTCACGTCTTTAAAAAAGACGGCGCTCGTCCTGGCGCGCTAGCTTTTCTGAACGGCGTCCTGTACGGCACCACGGCTAACGGCGGCGCGAATCACTTCGGCTCGATCTTCAGCTTGACGCTCTCCGGCTCGGAACACCTCATCTACAGCTTTACCGGTGGAATCGATGGCGCCGAGCCCAGCAGCATCGTTGCCGACGGCGGGAAACTCTACGGCACGACGGAGTCCGGAGGGGCTCACAGTTACGGCACGTTTTTCGAGGCGAATACGTCGGGGAAGGTGCGCTTGCTTCACGGTTTTTCGGGCGGATCGGACGGAACGGGACCGGCCGGTCCGCTGGTGGTTGCCGGACATACGATCTACGGCGCGACGGGTCTAGGCGGCGGCGGCCCTTGCTATACCGAGGGCTGCGGAACCGTCTATAGCGTTACAACATCCGGCACCGAACAGGTTCTGTACGCTTTTCAAGGCGGCACCGACGGTTACTATCCCGGTCATTTAGTGATGATGGACGGCACGCTGTATGGCACGACCGCGTACCGCGGCGCCAACAGCGATGGAACCGTTTTCGCGGTGACGACTTCGGGAAACGAACGCACGGTGAGCGCGCTCAGTACCGACTTGGGGAACAGCCCCAGCGGACTGACCGGCGTGAATCATAAGCTGTATGGAACCATGGCCTTTGGTGACGGCCCGCTCGGCGGCGGAAAACTTTTCGAGGTCACCACGTCGGGGCAAGTGCGCAGCCTGCACCACTTCCTCGGGGAGCGAGGCGGAATCGAACCGTGGGGCGACCTCGTCGGCGACGGAAACGCTCTCTACGGTCTCACGATCCATGGCGGGGAGAAGCAAGCATCTACACCTACACGTTGTAGGTAAACGCTAGAGGGTTCGCTGTTTCGGGGCGAGGCTGACGGTTACGCCGGATGTATCATTCGGTACTTCGATGGTTCTAATGGGGTTGCCGCCGGCAGGATAGCGGTCGATTTGCACGGGCGGATACGACCCCTCGCCTCCAAAATTCGTTACGACGACTTTCCCGGCCTGAATCCATGCGCCGCCGACTTCATGTAAGGCGTTGAACCGCACCGAGCCTTTGTCGATCGCGGTGAACCGGCTTATTTCGTACCGTTCAAGCGATGGAGGTTGTCCTCCGATTGCAAGATACTGCCCATCCCATTGAAGTGAACGTGGCTCGTATGGAGGCGTGGACGGCGGAAACGAAATTGTCCTGAATTTTTTCGCTCCTTTTTGAAGTTCGACCACGCCGGATATCGATGCAGGCATGCCGCGTTCAACCACTCCATAACCGTAGACAAACAGGTCTCCGCCATTGTCGTAGGCGCAGTGTGAGCTCGTGCTTAACTGAACTCTGTAGATCCTTGGTTCTCCCGCTGCCGCCGTATACACGAGAACCCTGGCCGGCTTATATAACGGGCCGTAGCCGCCCACGGCGAGATTCCCGGAAACCGCGTCGATGGCACACGACCCAACCCTCAACTCTGGACCTTTCGGAACCCGAAGGGTGGCAATCGGAGTCGTTCCGCCGTGCGCGTATTCGTCGATGGTGTTTCCAGCGGAGTTTGTTATCCAAACGTTGCCGTCCTTATCGGGGCACATGCCTCCCGCTATGCCACTTAGGGTTCCAAGCGGTTTGGCTTTTGGGTATGAGTACACGTACGTTTGGTGGTAGAAACCGTCCGAAATATAGAGGAGGTTATCGTTCTTTGCTTCCGGCAGCATCCACGATCGCGAGTGCTCGGCGCGTGCTGCCGTCGCGGAGCCTTGCGGGATCGTGCTCGGCGTTACGATCTGCGACTGCGATCCTCCGCAGCCGGCAAGCGCGACGACCGCTATGCTAAATGCGCATCGCTTCAAGCTCGATATTGTGGCCATGCGAACACCTTTCGTGCGGCCGGCCTGGCTAGCGGGGCCGGGGAAGTGCCGTAGACACATCCTAAGGGCAGTGAGCCCAGCCGCGAAGAGTCAACCGACTCGGGTCCAGGGTCTTTGGCCTTACGCCGACGGATCCATCAAAGCGGGAGGTATGGTGAAACTGCCACGCCGGCCGGGCACCAACCCGGCTTCTGCCGGAGTGTCAATAATCGCTTGCCGGTCGGATAGTCAAGGACGACGACGATATTTGGCCTTTTTCCGCCCGACCCAAGGTCGCCTCGAAGGCCACCAGCAAACGGAGAGGACACGTAGAGCCGGTTGTCACGCTGATCCAAGAAAAAGTTAAACGTTGTGCTTCGGTTCGCGGGCATCGCGCCCGGCGCGCCGATCGGCGACTGCGATCCGCCGCACCCCGCGATCAATGCGACTGCTAAGCCTGCGTTTACCGTTAAGCAACTCCGATAAAGGCTTTTCATCCCACGCTCCTGGCTTAGGAATGTTCGGTGTGAGGCGGCAGTCTCATCGCAGAAAATGGGACGCCATTCCGGCCCGGGAACGTTCGAGGATGTCGTGGTCACCGAACCGCCCACATAACGAGCGGTTGTGGGACGCCGCGGCGAAGATTGTGAGCATGGAAGCCCTGCTCCACGGTGCGCGAATAGGCTCATGGCAAGAGAATCTCTTGACCGCTGCCGCTGCGTTCACTGTGGGCCTGTTCTTTTGGCGACTGTATGTTCTGCGCTCGGATACCGCTGAGCAGCTTCCAAGCACTCGCGGACTGGGCGGCTATCGTGAGGAGATTATGACCGGAGGCAAGCACCGAGATAGGCAAGACTGACAATCTACCGAGCCTGCGTCGACTGACCCGATGAGCTGGCATTCGTACTGCGACGCAAAGACTCGAGCCTCATGGCGCGAGCTGCTGCTCCTCAAGCAGAACGGCCGGTGCGCGGTCTTCGGTCATCGCTTCCCTGCGCCGGACGAGGCAAACGCGAGCATCGCGATCAGGTTCGCGGCGACGTTCGATCACATCGTTCCCCGGTCTCAGGGTGGTGTCGACGAGCTGCGCAATGACGGAAGCGCCTGGAAACCGTGGCTGTTGACGCCGCGGGCATTACGGTCGTGAATAGCTTCAGGTGGCGCATGTGGGTAGCGATCGGCGCGCTCGGCTTCTATGTGCTCTGCGGTCTTGCGACCGTCCTCGCCGTCGCACGACACCTAATTCAGGGGTTCGTTGCCGGGGCAGTCCTTGCGCTTGGTGCGTTCGGCATCTACCGCGCCGCTTTGCGCGTTGCTAAGTACTCCAAGCGTAGCTGCCGGCAAGAGAACTTACCACCCCCATAGCAGGGCGTACATGGACACACAAAACGCGCCGGTGACGTTGGCCGAGCTTTCGTAGCGCATTGCGGCGCCGTAGCAGTCGCGCTTGTCTGTAAATCGCATGGACGGCGGCGACGGCGCAACTATCGGAGTAAGCCCGGGAGGCAGCGTTGGCGCTGTCTCCGCCCCGAAAGGATCGCTCGGGTTCACCGTGGGACGTGCAGTCGGCGAAAGAGCGCTGTCTGCACTCACGTACCAGACGGTGCCGACGTGCGGCCGGGCGATGAGATGGAACAGCACGATCGCAAGGGCGATCCAAAAACCTCTTGGCCCCATGGCGGAGCGTTCCGCACGGTGGCCGCTTCACCGTGCGCCGGGCTGGCGCGAAAGGTCCTTGATCCGAACTTGAACTGACCTCAGCGAAGCAGATCATTTACGCCGAGGAGGCGCGACGAGAACTCGCGGCGCTGCGGTGCATCGGGAGCGGAGGCAGCGTCTAGCGGGTCGATTTGGTTCGATTCTTCCGAAGGGGAGATATCGTCGCCGCGCGACCTGCTCTTGCTGTTAACGCCGGCCGAAAACTTACCCCCTTGAGGTAGGTCCGCCGATGTAATTGTGACCCACCTTGCCCTAGATTTTGATACCGATAAGCTGATTCTCTCGAATCAGTTTGCGTTGCGTTGTAGGTACGGTATCGTTACTTTATCAGACCGCTTCTAATCATCACCCAAGTGCCACGTTTGAGAGCGTCGACAACGAATGTGCAAGGATCGTACCAAAGCACCGTGGTCGAACCGCGTTTCGGCGTGAGCCGCAGCGCGCGATCGCGTGCTGGAACGGCTGGGGGCCGGTCCTCGTCGTCAGCTTGCGCGATGATCGAGGTTTGGCTATCGATAGCGTCGGTTTGCGAGCCCGGTAGCAACAACGTCTCCACGGCGGTGGGATTGAGTTGGTGGTAGACCCACGGAACGAGCGCCATTGCGCTAACAATGGTGATTCGGCCAGTCGGCGGGATATGAACGCGATCGTGCTTCTCAACGAGCATGGCTTGGCCAGGGACCGGTACCATGCGCGATACGTCGGCGTCGAAGGAGCCGTCTGCGGCCCGAGTGAGTGCGGCGGTCCATCGGTTCCCACAACAGCTCGCTTCCTGATTGACGGAAAGGAGCGCGAGCGTCGTTGCATCGTAGCGTGAACTGGTTGACGTGAACGCACGGTCGGCCGCGAAATCGCTGACGACGATTGCTCCTGCTTCCAACCGAATCGATGCGCTCGGTCTCGGTACTCCCAACATAGTTTGCGCAGGGCCGTCGGGGACGAACGCCCAGTGCCCGGTTGGCGGTCGTTTCGCTTCACATTGTGCGGCTACCACAAGGCCGACGGCTAGAACTAGAATCAATTTATTTACTTCCTATCTGCGCCTTGGATTTTGCTGCTGGCAAGCCGATCCCCGCTCTTCGCTCGCGTACTCGGTAGCTATCATCGGTGATCATCGCGATATGCGCGTGGTGCGCAGGCGATTGAGCATCGCCGCAGTCATTGGTGCGTCACCGCGAAAGCCGTGTCCCATGGGGCGAATGATAGATTGCTCGTGATGATCACAGAATCGTGTTCCGTCGGGTTGGCTAAGAGGACCTGAACAGGAAAGTCATTGGCGGATTCTCCGGTATTCGGCCACCGAACAAGGCGCAGGCTCGGCGTAACGGACGTATCTTGGGCACAGTTGATGACCGTGACGTTGATCTGTGAACTCGAGGCGAGGCCCAGCGAGGCTCCAAAAAAAGCTAACGCGCAAAAAGCCATGGTGGAAAGCCAACGCAATCTCAAAGCCGTTGTTTTGATAACCTCCGGGCTCAGAGTTGGACAAGATAGCCGCCGATACCCGCGATCGGTGGAGCGCCCGGATTGGATTTACTGTAAGACTTCACGAGTTGCTACACGAATCTAGCGGCAGAGCCTTTTCATGAACGAAATCACGATCAGAGTAGAAATGACGTCGCAAGAGTACTATGCATTCCAGGACGCAGTGTCCTATGGGAAAGGTGTGCGATTTGGTATTTGGGCTGTGGTTTATACGGGTGCAGCTTTTTTGGCATCGAGTGCAGCGCTCGTCTGGGGGACCTCCGCCTCCATTCTCGCGGGCCTAGCGTTGGCTGCTTTCATTTTCAGCTTCTACTGGGCCGGCCGAATCCGCGCTAAACAATTCCGACAGGCATACACACGATATAAGGAAGCCGATACGTGCTATACGTTCACGAGCGAGTGAATTTTAGTGTCGACGCGGTACGGTCAGGGTTCTTTCCCGTGGAGCGCCGTAAAGCGTGCGCTGGAAACGAAGACGCTCTATGTGCTCGTCGTTGCGTATACGTACATCTGCATTTCGAAGCGCGAACTTCCGCCCCACAGCCGCGACGACTTTCTGGAATTGCTCAGGACACATGGTTTACTCAGATCAACGTGAGCTAGAGGCAGAGCTACGTGGAGGTAGGCCGGGCTGCGGCGAAGGTAGCCAACTCCACCCTTGAGGCGGTAAGGAGCACACGATGAAGGGTTTGAGTCTTGATCCACGCGCCGTAAGTGTAGGCGCTCTTCTTGCAATGCTCGCCGGTTGTGGCGGATCGCAGCTCCCCGCCGCTACGAACGGCGGCGTCAACGCGCAGACCGCGCCGCCGGGCAAAAACCATTTCCGGGGCTTTGCTTACACCGGCAGCAAACAGACCTTTACGGTGCCGCGCGGCGTCACGAGCATCATGGTGACCGCCAGCGGCGCCAGCGGCGAAGATACGAGTCCCAGTTCGACGGGCGCCAACGGCGGTTTGGTAAAGGCGAAGATTATCGTCACGCCTGGTGAGAAACTGCGCATCTATGTTGGCCAGGCGGGCGGTTACGCCGGCCACGGCGTCGGCGGCTATAACGGCGGTGGCCAGGGCGGTGCACCCGACTCTCGTTTGGGCGACGGTCTTCGCCCGCCGTACGTTGGATCGGCCGGTGGCGGCGGGGGCGCTTCGGACGTCCGCCAAGGCGGTAACACAATTGCCGACCGCGTCGTCGTCGCGGCCGGCGGTGCTGGAGCGGGCCTCTACGCCGGGTGCTGCAGCGGCACGCAGAGCAGTGCGGGTGGCGCCGGCGGCGGCAAAACCGGAAAGCGTGGCGCGAACGGCTGCTGCTTCGGCCACAGCGACGGCCGCGGTGGTGGAGGGGGCACGCAGAGCGGCGGCGGCGCGGGCGGGGCAGGCGCGGGCCGCGGCAGTTGCCACAATGATGGAGTAAGCGGGTCGCCCGGCATTGGGGGTGACGGCGGTCAGGGCTGTGGGTCGGCCTACGGCGGCGGCGGTGGTGGTGGCGGCGGCGGTTACTTCGGCGGTGGCGGCGGCGGCGGAGCGAGTCATTATACCGGCTCCTACGATGGTTCCAGCGGCGGCGGCGGTGGAGGTTCTTCCTACGTTACGCCGCGAGGGAGGCGGATTTCAGATCGCCGCGGTGCAGCGGCGCCCGGCGATGGCACGGTGGTGATAACCTGGTAAGCCTACTACTCGCCGCGGCATCGATCGGTGAAGCACTGTTCGGCATTGTTCTCTTTGCGGTGCCCGCCTTGGCGTTCGACTTGTACTTTGGAAGCCAGCCTGCCGCCAGCGGCATCCTCATGACGCGCGTAGCGGGGATCGCGTTGGTGAGTTTCGGCATTGCGTGTTACCCGCAGGGCGCGCGGCAAGGATTCGTTGGAATGCTCGCGTTCAGCGTTCTCATTACCGTCTATCTAATCGCGATGGGCGTCAGTGGCTCGGCGGGAATCTTGCTGTGGCCCGGCGTCGCCGTTCACGTACTGCTGTCGCTATCGCTGATTATTTGCGCACGACTAGAAAAACGGGGAAATTCAGCTAGTACTCGATGATGCCGCTTATGCCGGCTGCTGTTGTGGCTGCTGGGCAGCTACACAAGTCTACGCTCGCAGGCGTGACGTTGGGGAGTAACGTTACGCAGGTTCTCTTGCAACATCCCGACGCTCAACAATCCGCCAACGGTTCCGGCCGTTGGTGGCGGTGGAGTAGACGCGGAGGTGGCAAGGTAACCGTAACCACCGATGATATGGGCAATATCACGAGGGTCGATTTCCAAGCGGACAAAGGCGAGGACAATGACATCGACCTTCCTTGCGTTGGAGCCTTTTCCGTTCAAGACTCCGTTGTGAATCTTAATTCCGCCCTCGACAAGACGGCGTGTAGTGTCTTTAATGGCGCCGTCTATGGCTTGCCCGATCGTTCTCTGGTCGCGGTGCGCTTTAATGGCCCGGGCGACGGTCAGCTTGCCGAGGCGACGTGGTATCGCCCTTCCGATAAGAATCCGACGCCCGTCGGACACATGAATTCGGTGATCGATTACCTGCGGCCAGTCCTCACGTACGTCGGGGGAGTCGCTCGAATTTATTATGCCGGCGAATGCCCCCCGAAAGATCCCTCCAGCCTGCAGGAAGTCCGCTTCCCTTCGGTATGGTTCCAGCCGCCGCTGGATGGAGCTATGGGCTTGGATGCGGTCCGGCAAATCTTTCGCGACGATCCGAATGTTACGGCCATGCAAGACCGATCCGGAATGCTTAGGATTACGATAGGAAGTGTCTCGAATGCGCTATTGCA
>DATAPM010000172.1:0-4872 GCA_036265225.1 Vulcanimicrobiaceae bacterium | reverse complement strand
GGTGAATACGATTCGGATCAGGAGTACGCGATTCGGCCGCGGTGAACGCCGACGCCGCAATGATAAAGGGCCGGGCATCAGCCCGGCCCTTTTGGGTGTCGCTTTCCTCGAGTGCGGGTGTTCCCGCCATGCGGTAATACCCACGAACCCACCTGCGCTAGAGCGATTAAATCTGATTTTAACGCGCGCCCTCGGCAAAACTGGACGAATCGCAATATGCGCCGGATGGCTGGCACTTTCGCTCGGTTGCCTGCGAGGAGCAAGTTGCGCCTGGACCAAACGAGTGACGCGATATGACGGATAGTGACAATGACATCTATCAAAACTGTCAGACCAGCTGCCCCATGTGCATGAGGCAGTGCGATAAGCAGACCGACATTAACGGCCGGCATTCCGGAGAGCATCACTGCTCGACGCACGGCTCGTACCAGTAAAAGCATAGCCGCGCTGGCCGCGTCGATCGCTTTCTGCGATCCGCTAAATGCTACCGTTGTTTAGAGAACAAGCGTCCGATCGGACGAAGTCTTGTGACTCGCCTTCTTTCATTTTTGATTCTGTTCCGTTGCAAAACTGCGGCCAAGTCTAATCAAAAGTTGACGCGTTAACGCGTCGCACCTGAAGTAAGCTCTGGAAAGTTTTTTTTTCAGGACGAGACTTTCCAGCGGAGAGGACAGCAGAATCAAAAGCTAACTAACAAGGCGGGAGAAGCAAAAATGAACGTTTCGAATTCCCCTCGATTCGCATTCATTTCATTCATTCTGGCTGGGCTGTTGACCAGTTGCGGCAGTCCGACGACCGAGTCTACGGTACCGAACGGCAACGCGGGCTGGCCCCGGGCGACCGTCCACCAAGCACTGAGCGGCGAATTCCTAGGGTGCCCCTACCAAGCGGGAGACGTCTGGCAGCAAGATATTTCCTCCGCCAAGCTCGATCCCAATAGCGCGGCCTACATCAAGGCCACCCAGGATGCCGGTGGCGCAAGTGCCTTTACCGTCTGGGCCCCCACCACGAACGAGTTGATCAACGCTGCGAACTCTTCGACGCAATTAGTCAAAGTTGTGGGAAAGGTCAAGTGGCATACTCCATACTCGCCCTGGCCATGGTAATCAAATTTCTTCATTTCACCGATGGGAGACGCGCACGCGCTCGTGCTCCAGGAGAGCAACTGCCAATACTATGAAGGCTAAAACGTTACGTACTCAAACGGAACGCTCGCGATGTACAACGGCGGAATGTGGGACCTAACCAAAGCCTTCGTTCGCCCGGCGCAGGGATCAACGTCCACCGCCAGCGGAATTCCGATCGGATTAGTTGCAGTACGTCCCGAGGAGCTCAAGGCCGGCACCATCGCACACGCGCTCGGTTGGGACGGCGTGGCGCACTCCTGGTCGCAGACCGCGTGCGTTTCGCCCGCCGGAAAGACGGACTGCACCGACGACCTCGCCTACAAGGGACCATCCGGCGATAAACCCATGCCATATGGAGCCCACATGCGTCTGAAAGCGAGCTTTAACGATTCGGCCTTCCCGAATGAGGCGAGGGCGGTTGCCGAAGCTCTAAAGCACTATGGAGCGTACGGCTACGATACCGGATGTTGCAACGCCATCGTATTTGTCAACGATCAAACTGGGGGGCCGGTGTGGACGAAGGCCGATCAGGCCGCAATCGCGAGCATCGGCATAGCGAACTTCGACGTCGTCGTAGCGCCGTGACCTAGCCGCCGAAGATGCAGCCCTATGGGTTTATCTTAAAGACCGTTCCGCAACCGTTCGTGCTGCAGTTGCCCGACGTGCCGCCCATCGACGTCGTGCCGTAGAGAACGCCGTTCACCTGGACTAGCGCGGACTCGGGCGTCGAGCCGTCGCCGGCGGCATGTCCTTGAAAGCTGTGCAGCACTTCGTAGCGGCGGCCGGACGAACCGATGCTAAAAATTGTGCCGTCGTTGTGGTCGCCGCCCGTCGTGGTCGTCCCGTACAGCGTTCCGTTCACCTCGATGAGCCCGGCGAAGGGGTTCGAGCCGTCCGCGCCCCCGCTAAATTTGTGGAGAATGCGATAACCGCCGCCGGACGGATCGATGCTGAAGATCGTGCCACAACCGGTCCCGTTGCAGATCGAACCCCTCACGCCGCCGCCGGACGTTGTGCCGTATAACTTACCGTCGAGGAAGATCAGCGTCGATTGCGGATACGCGCCCCGCTTGCCGCCCGTTTCGCCCTTACCCCGAAAGCGATAGAGCTGGCTCTCGGCGTGCGTCGGAGCGAGGGCAAAAATTGTGCCGCATCCGTTCTGATCGAAGCCGAGGATGCAGCCCGTGCCGCCTCCGGCAGAGGTCGTCCCGTAGACCGTTCCGCTCACCTTGGTAAGGCCGGCGTCGGGATAGCCGCCGTCGATCGACTTGCTTTCATTCGCTCCGCCTAAGAACGAGTAGATGACGCGCTCGCGGCCCGAAGCGTTTACTTCAAAAACGCTCCCCGTAGCGGACGAACCCGTCCCGCCGAGTACGGTCGTTCCGTAGAGCTTGCCACTTGCCTCAATGAGTGGAGCGGCGGGGATCATTCCGTCGCCGGTACCGGAACTGAAGCTATGGATCACTTCTTCGCTTCCGCCCGGTTGCACGCGGAATACGGTGCCACAGTCACATCCCGACTGGCTCGGCCGACCACCTGCGGAGGTCGTGCCGTAAAGCGCGCCGTCGAAACGCACGAGCCCGGCTAACGGCAGCGCGCCATCTCCGTTCGTCTGGCCGTGAAATGCGTAGACGACGCTTTCCTCGCTAGCGGAGCGCAATTCGAACACGGTTCCGCACCCGCCGAGGTAGTCGGCACATGCTCCCCCACCGTACTGCGTCGTGCCGAAGAGCGCCCCATTCATTGCGACGACATCCCCGAGCGGACCGGCACCATCGCTCCCGCTTCGGAAGCTATAGAGCGTTGCATATCCGCTCGCTTCGGAACGATGCAGCGACGAACTGCGGCCGGCGCCCGAAAGAGCGGCCGACGACGGCGTATAGGGGCCGCCATTAGAACTACACGCGGCTAGAAACGCCGCGCCCGCCAATAAAAAAATTAAAGCACGTAAATGCAAGATAGCACTCCTACCCCGTCAAGTTTAGCATGCAGCGTCGCCGGCCCTATCGCCGGGCTCATAGGTCGAACGGCTCAATTTTTACCGCTGGGCCCGCGCTATCCGCACTCCGCTCTAAGGCGTCCGGTTTATCGCGGCGGCAGGAACCGTTTATTCGCTCAAACTCTAATAGGGGATGGAATCCCCGGATGTCGCCACCGTTCGCGCTACCCTCGACGACGTCGCCGCGCTAACTCCCCTTTTCGACGCCTATCGAACGTTTTTCGCCGGCGAGCACGACGCGTCGGAATCGGGTCCCTTTCTGAAAGGGCGGCTCGGCGCCGGCGAATCGGTCATTTTTCTCGCGCGCACGGCGGGCGACGTGGCCGGCTTCATCCAGCTCTATCCGCTCTGGTCGTCCTGGTACTGCCGCCGTATCTGGTTCTTGAGCGACCTCTACGTTATCCACGCGCATCGCCAGCGCGGAATCGGGCGGCGCCTCGTCGAGCGCGCCGTCGAACATGCAAAGGAGACCGACGCCTCGAGCGTGATGGTCGAGCTGCCGCACCGCGAACCTCACCTTACGAAGTTTTACGCGAGCTTAGGCTTCCATAAAGATAGCGTCTTCGATCTCGCTCGCTATCTAATTTGAAACGGGAAGCTTTGATCGACCGAAGCTCCGGCGGTATTGCGCGCGATCACGTCGAGCGTAAAGTTATGACTCATAAAGAAGGGTAGTTTCGGTACCGGGTTGCCGCCCTCGAAGTGCCCGACGTCCGTTTTCGGAAGGTTTACGCTGAAGCTCGCGATGCGAATCTCGACGCTGGCGACATTCGACGAGGTAAGCACCACGATATTGAGCGTATCGCCGGCGCGTGGACTACTCGAGCTCAAATGCACGTAAAGAATCTGCGGCGCTGCGGCGGGCCCGAGCATCAAGATCGTCGGCGTTGCCAGCGGCGCCGGCGACGGTGATGCGGCTGCGCTCGGGTTTGGGGACGGCATAACGGCTGCGCCGACCAGAGCCAACCAAGCGACGGCAAAGAGGGCTGCGCGCATGCGGGTTTGGTTCCTGCGCGCCAGGGAAACTCATCTTGCGTTATGACGAATGCCGCACCCGATCTCAACAAGACTCCCCCGCGCAGCGGTCGCGAGATGCTCGGCCGATACGCCTGGCTCGCGCGACTCGCCGATAAAGTTCGCGCCGAGCACGCCGGAACGGAAGGCGAATACGTCGGCTACTGCCCGCTTTCAATGGGTTTCTTGGATCGCGCCGGGGTGACCGCCGACGACTTCGACCGGCTCATCGACGAGGACGCCGCCGATGCCGGGTTGGTCGCCTTCTTCGACCAGCACGTCTCCGACAAAAATCGTGAGGCGGCGAATCGATTCGTGCTCGAGGACAACTCCAGCCACCTCGACGAGGAAGATGACGAAGAGGGACGCGGCTAGATAAAGAGGGACGCCGTTAAATAGCGAAATAGGGCGGCGGTGAACACCCGCTCCGATATACGCAACGTCGCCATCGTTGCCCACGTCGATCACGGCAAGACAACCCTCGTCGACGCCATGCTGCGTCAGAGCGGCGTATTCCGCGAAGGCCAGCAGGTTGCGACGCGCGTCATGGATTCCAATCCGCTCGAGCGAGAACGCGGAATCACGATCCTGTCCAAGAACACCGCCGTTCGCCATGGCGACGTAAAGTTCAATATCGTCGACACACCCGGACATTCCGACTTTGGTGGAGAGGTCGAACGCGTGCTGCAAATGGTGCAGGGCGTCCTGTTGCTGGTGGACGCCGCCGAAGGC
>DATAPM010000171.1:0-6399 GCA_036265225.1 Vulcanimicrobiaceae bacterium | reverse complement strand
ACGGACGATCAACGCATCCATTCGCAGCGAGTCCACGAGATATTCGCCCGCGAGCTTAGAGGCTCCATAAACCGAGAGCGGATGCGGCGCGTCGTGCTCCGCATACGGTGCCTCCGTCTCCCCGTCAAAGACGTAGTCGGTGCTGATCGTAACGAAGATAGAACCGGCATCGCGCGCCAGACGCGCCGCGTTGCGTACGGCCAGGGCGTTGACCTCGAAGGCCGGCCGCGGTTCCGATTCGCAACGGTCCACGTCGTGAAACGCCGCGGCGTTCACGACGACGTCGGGACGCAATCGTTCGATTGCGGCGCGAACTCCTTCGCGGTCTTCCAGCTTCAGCGTTTCGTGTGACGGCGAGACGATCTCGCATTCGTTCCAGCTCTTCCTTATCGCCGTTCCGAGCTGGCCGCTTCCTCCGAGAAGCAGTACGCGCTTCAAACGGTCGAGCGGCGCCCGGCCGTATGTCGCTGAGTCGCTAGCGAGATCGCGACGGCGAGGGCGGCCGCAGCGTTACCGAAGGCCATGATGTCGACGACCATCGCCAGCGATGGATGATAGGTCGCTATTGCGCCCAGCGTTCCAAACGTGCAGACGAACAGCGGCACCGTGAAGGCGAGGCGGTGCGTAGCGATTCCGTAGTAAGTTAAGGCATTGGTCAGTGCCAGCAGGACCATCGCGAGACCATAGGTCACGAGCAACGGCGAGGCCGCATCGTAGGCGTGCCCGACGAGCGCGTGCAGCACGAACGTCCCGAAGAACTTAAAGATGAAGAGTCCGCAAAGGGCGATCGACGCAAACATCAGCAAGCTCATGAAGAGCACTTCGCGCGTCTGCGCCCCGCGGGCATGGCGGTCGGCCGCTTGCGGCAGCAGCACGGTCGGGACGAAGCCGACGAGATAGAGCAGCGTCTTGCCACCGAGCGACGCAGCCGCGTAAAGCCCCGCAGCGTGCGCGTCAAAGAAATGCTTTACCAAAACGACGTCGGCCGAACCCATAAGGGCCGTCGCGATCGTCGCGGCCGCGGCGCCGGCGCCGGCATTGATGATGCGACGCCAATCGTAGCGCACGCTCTGACTGCGCGACGTCGCGTAACGCCGGGAGAGGCGAAGCCATAGATAGACCAACGCACAGAGCGGTCCGAGCAAGAAGCCGACGATTGCTCCACCGAGCTTGAAGCCGACGGCGATCAACACGCCGATTCCGAGCACCTTGGCGAAGCCTTCAGCCGCGTTGGAAATCGAGTAGCCGCCGAAATCCTGCGTGCCTTGCGCGACGGCGCGCAGTGCGCTGACGAACAGGGCGCCTCCGGCGATGAGGCCGACGAACGGTACCGACCACGCCGGGACGTGCAAGAAGCGCGCAAACCAAAACGCGCCCAGCATCGCCAACACCAGATAGACGAGGCCGAGTTTGGCGAAGCCGCCGCAAACGCTATCGGTGAGCCCCCGCAGATGCCCGTCATCGTGCAGCGCCCGGAACTCCGCGGCAAGTTGCGCCACCACCGGTGCGACGAAGGCCGCAGGCAGTGCGGCGATGACCGCGGCGTTGATCAGCGCGTAGAGTTCGCCGTACATCGTGACGCCAAGCTGGCGGCTCGCCACGGCGTGCGCGATAAAACCGCAAATGTTGAGCACCATGCTGGCCGAAAAAACCAGCAAACTCTGCTTGATCATCGCGCTTGCGCGCAGGCGAGCGAGTCCGCGCCGAAGCACCAGCGTGCCTGGCGGACTCATGCTGCCGTTCATCGTACCCTCGTTCTCATGGAGATCGAGCAATTACCTCTTGGCGGCGCTATGCTGTTGACGCCACGCATCTTCGCTGACGAACGAGGCTATTTCGAAGAAATTTACTCGCTCGATCGTTATCGCCGACGCGGCATCGAAGAAACGTTCGTGCAAGACAATCTTTCGCTCTCGCGCCGCAACGTCTTGCGAGGACTCCACGGCGACCCGCGACTGGCCAAATTGGTCTTCGTCGTGAGGGGCAGCATTTACGACGTTATCGTCGATTTCAGACCCGAAAGCCCCACATACCGGCGGTGGTTCGCCGTGACGCTGACGGCGGCGCAAGCATGCCAGATCTACGTCCCCCGTGGCTTCCTTCACGGCTTTTTGGCCTTGGAAGACGAGACGATCGTGGGCTACAAGCAGAGCGCCCCCTACCGTCCGGAGTCGGAGATCGCCGTGGCCTGGGACGATCCGGATCTCGCAATCGAGTGGCCCCTTGCGGGTAGCCGCCCGATCCTCTCTGCTCGGGACGCCGCCAGCCCTCGGCTGCGCGGGGGCGAGCGTAACAAAAGCGGCGAGGCTAGGTAGAAGGCCGCAGAGGAACCGAATCGAGGGAGAATGGCATTCCGTGATCAGAGCGACGAAGCTCTGGTGCAGCGAGTGCGCTCCGGGGAAAGGGAGGTCTTCGGCGTGCTGGTTGACCGCTACAAACGCGGCATTGCGAACTTTATCGGTGCGACGGTGCGCAATTCGTCGGAAGCGGCGGATTTATCGCAGGAGACTTTCCTGCGCGCGTACGCGCATCTCGGAACGTTCAACCCGCAGCTCGGAAAATTCTCGACCTGGATCTATCAAATCGCAAGGAACGTGAGTCGAACCTATCTCGCCAAATCGATGCGCTCGCCGCAGCTGCAAGAACTCCCCCAGGAGCGAACGCTCGAAGAATCGCTGCCCGATCTTTCTCCGCAGGTCGATCCGGCCGGCGGATTACTGCGCGAAGAAGCCGAGCGCGAGCTGCGCGCCGCTTTAGCGGAGCTTCCCGAACGAACGCGCACCGTTTTGGCCCTTCGATACTTCGACAGCATGGAATACCAGGCGATCGCAACGACGCTGGGCCTCTCGCTCGGCAACGTCAAGACGCTCATTCATCGCGGCAAGATCGCGCTTACCAAGAAGATGCGCGAACGCGAAGCGCGCGCGGGCGGCGAACTTCTAACCGCTGCGAATCACGGAGGACGCCGTGCGCTGCTCCTCGTGTGAGCCCCTACTCGATTCCTACCTCGAGGCGGCTCTGCGCCCTGCGCAATCGCGACAGGTCTCCACGCACTTACAGGGTTGCAGCGGATGCGAGGCGCTGCTGAGCGAGCTGCGCGTGATCGACGCACTGCTTCATACGGCGAGCCCTCCCGCACGCTTCGACGCAAGCTTCACCGCCGGCGTTTTAGAGGCCGCGCAAGCGGTGGTCGAGCCGGCCGTGCGCCGGCGCAATGCCCTTTGGCCGTCGCTTTTGGTCTATCTCGGCGCCGCCTGGATCGCCGCTGCGGTCGTTTTCTTGTGGCGCCACGATCTCGGATTGCCGCTGGCCGGGATCTGGCAGATGCAGACACACGGATTTGCCGCCTTTGCGGCGGTGGTCCGCACCGTCGCTCCGGCCACACCGCTTGCCGCCGCGGCGGTTACCGCCGTGCTAATCGTCGACTCCCTTTTACTCACTGCGATGTTTTACGGTTACCGTCATCTGCGCCCGCGGCTGGCCGTTTATCTCGCTAGAGGACCACGACCGTGAAACATCGTCTCTTCGCCGTGCCCCTGCTCGTCCTCGGCGTGCTGATACTCTTCGCCGCGCCGGCGCTGGCCGACGCTCGCGCAATCTACCATGGGGGCACCTATTTCGGTTCCGTCGTCGTCGAGCCGGGCCAGGTTGTCGACGGCGATCTGACGGTGATCTTCGGTGACGCCACGATCGCCGGAACGGTAGACGGCGACGTCAACGTCATCGGAGGCAGCTACGATCCGCGCCCCGGCGGCGTCGTCGCCGGCCAGGTTAATCAGATCGGCGGAGCGGTGACGCAGGCCGTCGTTCCGTGGGCGCCGAGCGAAACCGGCTATAACCCCTTTCTCCCGGACCACCGGCTGCTTTGGAGGCTCTCCTGGAACTTGCTGGCGGTGCTGGTCTTCCTGATCTTTCCGCTGCGTACGAGAATGGTGCTCGACCGGCTGGAGCGCCACCCCGGCCTCTCGACGGTTGCCGGCGTCCTCGGCTGCGTCGCCATCATTCCGCTGGCCGTGCTCCTGGCGATCACGATCCTACTGCTGCCGCTGATTCTGCTGGAAATGATCTTCGTGCTGGCCAGCGCGTTTTTGGGAACCGCGGCTCTCGCGCTGCTCATCGGCCGGCGCCTCTGCGAACTGGTTAGTCCAGCGACGACGCCCTCGCCGCTGCTGGCACTCGTGGCCGGCATCGCCCTGATCACCGCCGCCGAGCTCGTCCCCGTCCTCGGCACGCTGGTGCTGATCTTGGTCGGCCTCATCGGGCTCGGGGCGACGATACTCTCGTTTGCCGGCGAGTCGCTGGTCACGTCGATTAGCGGACCACCCGTGGCCTCCGCCTAAAAGAGGCGGATGTCGACCATCTCGCGAGCGGCGCAGTTCGCCGAGCGAACGGCCCATCTTCGGGCTTCCACGATTCGCGAGATGCTCAAGGTCACGCAACAACCCGACGTCATCTCGTTCGGCGGCGGCCTTCCGGCGCCCGAGCTCTTTCCCACCGCCGAGATTGCCGAGGCGACGCAAGTCGTCATGGAGCACTACGGTCCGGCCGCGCTTCAGTACAGCGTGACCGAGGGAATTCCGGAGATGCGCCGCTGGGTTGCCGATCGGCTCAACGCGCGGTTCGATCGCAACTTCGATTCAGAAGCCGTTACGATCGTCAATGGTTCGCAACAAGGGCTCGATCTGGTCGGCAAAGTCTTTCTCGATCCCGGCGATCACGTCGTGCTCGAAGACCCGTCTTATCTCGGTGCGATTCAAGCGTTCGACGCCTATCAAAGCCGCTACCTAACGGTCGATACCGATGAGGAAGGGCTTATCCCGGAGTCGCTCGAGCGCGTCCTCGAACGAGCCGACCCGTTTCCGAAGTTTCTTTACCTCGTTCCCAACTTCCAGAATCCCACGGGTCGCACGCTCTCCCGACGCCGTCGCGAACTCGTCGTACGCATCTGCGAGCATTTCGGTCTTCCGATCGTGGAAGACGACCCGTACGGTGAGCTGCGCTTTGAAGGCGAAAATCTTCCGTCTTTGATTTCTCTTGAGACTACGGCGCCGATCATCTACTTGGGAACGGCGAGCAAAATTATGGCGCCGGGAATGCGCATCGCATGGCTCCTGATCGACGACGAGGAGATTCGTGAGAAGATCGTGCTGGCAAAGCAAGGCGCGGACCTCCATAGCGGCACGTTCGCCCAATATGTTTTCCACCAGTATGCACGCGACGATAGAGCCTTCGACGCTCACGTGAAACGAATCGCCCGCACGTACTCGAACCGCCGCGGTGTGATGTCCGAGGCGCTCTCGCGATTCATGCCCGATGGGGTGCGCTTCACGCGGCCGGCCGGCGGCATGTTTCTCTGGGTGACGGTGCCGGGGGTCGATACCACCGAGCTGCTGCAAATCTCGGCCCGGTCGAAAGTCGTCTTCGTGCCGGGCGTCAACTTCTATCCCGGACGCAACGTGCACGACGGGATGAGGCTGAACTTTTCGAATGCCTCGGAAAAGAATATCGAAGTGGGCGTCGAACGACTCGGCCACGCCATCAGGGCATACGAATCTTAGAGGAGTCCTAGACCGTGGCAGACCGTTTGGTCGTCGGCATTTATCCCGATACCGATCCCAAAGCGTTGGAGAATGCGCTCGAGGCGCAGCAACTCGACTTGACCAAGATCAAAGTCGTCGGCGGTCGCGTAGACGATCCCGACGAGTCGAAGCTCGAGTTCGTCGACGTCATCAACGACATGGACTCAAACTCGCTCTCCGACGATATGACGCGCGGGACGGGCATCATGGGCGATGCCGGTGGAACTTCGGTTCCCGGGCTGGGCGGGCGGCAAGCCACGCTCGGTTCTTTTTCCTCGCCGTCCGACGACACGCGCGCGTACTTCTCCGGTTTTTCGATACCCAGCGACGAGGTCGACAATTTCGGCGACGCCGTGGCCGACGGCCGCGCGGTCGTGTTATATCCCGACGCTGGTGCCGATGCGGATAAAATCGCGGCCGCCTTCAAAGCGGCGGGCCTGCGCAACGTTCGGGCTTATTAACGCCCGCAGCGACCAGCGACGAAAAACTTAGTTCTGATCGGTTTGTTGCTGACGCTACCCGAATGCGCGCCGAGCGATCGATTTGACTATCACCATTTGCCCAAGGGATATCATTGGCGAGCCGTCTACGACGGAGCGACTAACGCGATCGCTTATTACGGCCGAGATCCGATTACCGGCGACGTCGTGTACGTCGGCCCCGACGATCAGTTCTTTATCTTCCGCCATCCCGGTCCGATTGCGAGGCGCGATTTGAACTCGCACTGGAATCCGCACGATGCCCCCTGACCGCCGCGCCTCGCGCGGCGTCCGCGTGATGATCACGGCTGCCGGAACGGTTACGGCGCAATCCCTGATCA
>DATAPM010000170.1:0-2871 GCA_036265225.1 Vulcanimicrobiaceae bacterium | reverse complement strand
CGCAAGATGTCGAAGTCGCTGGGCAACGTCATCGATCCGATGGATCTCGCACAGAACTACGGCGCCGACGCCTTTCGCCTTTCGATCCTGCGGCAAATGCGCTTGGAGAGTCAGGAGATTCGTTACCACGAATCGCGCTGTGAAGAAGCGCGTAACTTCAACAACAAGATTTGGAACGCAACCCGGTACATGCTTGCTCTGCCCGAAGGATTGCCGCCGGCAATGACGCTGCCGGCGCAAACCGCCTTGACGCTGGCCGATCGGTGGATTCTCACTCGTCTGCGCGAGACGATCGTGCGGATGAGTTCGCTTTGCGATGCCTACGATTTCGGCAACGCAACTGAAACGATTTGGCGTTTCCTCTGGTACGAGTTCTGCGACTGGTATGTTGAAGCAACCAAGGCGGAAGAGAATCGCGGGACGCGTGCGGCCGTACTCTCCTTTGTATGGAATGCCGCGATGCGGCTGCTCCATCCGCTCGCGCCCTTTATCAGCGAGGAAATCTGGCTGGCGCTTCCTCACGACGGTGAGAGCATCGTGACGGCCAACTGGCCCGATCCGCTCGAGGTCCCCGAATCCGCGGCTGCCGCGCGCGACTTCGAGGGGATCGTTTCGGCGGTTGAACGGCTTCGGAACGAGCGCGCCGAGATCGGGCTGCATCCGCGCGAGCGCGCCGTCTGTGAGGTTCCGGCGAATCTTCGCGACGACGCCGCCGCCTTGCTGGCGCTCTACGCCGGCGCCGATCTAGACCGCACCGGCAGCGCAACCGAGAGCCTGGAAGATGCCCTCGGTGCGGTTCGCCTTCGTGCCTCGGCGGCGCTCCTCGAGGAGCGCTACCGCAAAGCGCTAGTGCACCTGCAGTCCGAGATCGAGCGCGGCGAACGAAAGCTCGCCAATGAGGCTTTTGTCGCCAAGGCCGCGCCGGACGTGGTTGCGAAGGAGCGCGAGAAACTCGAAGGCTATCGCGCCGAGCTCGCTCGCACCCAAGCGGCGCTGCGCGCACTAAAGGAACCAGCATGACGACGGGCGCACGGCGCGTGCTCGCGCACGGCGACGAGATCCAGCGCATCATCGCGCGGCTCGCGCATCAGATTCTCGAACCCGACGAGGCCCAGCAGGGGCTCGTGATACTCGGCATTCGCCGCGGCGGCGAGGCCCTGGCGCAGCGGCTCGCTGCCGAGATCGAGCAGATCAGCGGGCGCAACCCCGCGCTCGGCTTCTTGAATATCAATCTCTATCGCGACGACCGCGTCACCCACGAGCTGCCCGACTCGCAGATTCCCGCCGATCTCGCCGGGCGCACCATCGTCATCGTCGACGACGTGCTCTACACGGGCCGCACCGTTCGCGCCGCGCTGGACGCCGCAACCGATCTCGGGCGTCCGGCGGCAGTGCGTCTCTGCGTGCTCGTGGACCGCGGCCTGCGCGAACTTCCGATTCAGCCGGACTACGTGGGCCGGTTTATCGCGACGGATCGGAGCGAGCGCGTCAAAGTAACGCTCGCACTGAAAGCCTCGTCCGGCGATGAGATCCTGATTCTAGGAAGCTCCAGTGCGGATTCGCCGTAGCCTCATCGACTTAGACGATTTGTCGGCCGAAGAGCTCGCGCATATCTTCCAACGGATCGCCGAGTTCGAGCGCAAAGCTCCCGGGCCGTTGCTGGCCGGGCGGGCTTGCGTCAACATGTTCTTTGAGGAAAGCACGCGCACGTTCACGTCGTTCAATCTCGCCGAGCTGCGACTCGGCGCCGACGTCGTCAACCTTGCACCGGCGGCGCTAAGCCTGGCCACCAAGGGCGAGACGATCGAGGATACGGCCATTACGCTGGGCGCGATGGGGGTCAGCGTGCTGGTGATTAGGCACCCGACGCCCGGCTTTCCCCAATCCGTCGCCTCATCGTTCGACGCCCACGTCATCAACGCCGGCGACGGCGGGCACGCGCATCCAACGCAGGCGCTGCTCGATATCTACACGCTGATCGAAGAGTTCGGCGAGCTTTCCGGCCGACGCGTCGCAATCGTCGGTGACGTTCTCCATAGCCGCGTCGCCCACTCGACGATGCGCGGGCTGGTGCGGCTCGGCGCGCAAGTCGTGCTCGTCGGTCCGGAGTCGTTTCTGCCCGACGCCTACGCCGTCAACGGCATCGGCGTCGAGCGCGACTTCGATTCGATACTGCCAAACGTCGACGCGGTCGTCTTGCTGCGCATCCAGCGCGAGCGCTTCGCCGAGATGCCGATCTCGGATCGTGACTACGTCGCCGCTTACCGGCTCGACGAGCGACGCTTAGCGTCCATGCGCAAAGAAGCCATCGTCATGCATCCCGGCCCCTACAACCGCGGCATGGAACTCGACGACTGCGTGCTGAACTGGGCCGGCTGGCGTTACGCTCGACAAGTGTATCACGGCGTCGCCGTCCGCATGGCCGTGCTGGATCTCCTCGTTAACAATCAATGACGCGTTTGATCGTTGCCAACGGCCGAGTCGTCGATCCGGCCGCGTCGCTCGATACGCTGTGCGACTTACGCATCGTAGACGGATGCATCGCCGAGATCGGAGCCGCTCTGCATCCGAGTCTTGGCGAGCGCGTCATTGACGCGCGGGGCTGCATCGTCGCGCCCGGTTTCATCGACATGCACGTGCACCTGCGCGAGCCCGGCTTTCCCGAGAAGGAGACGATCGCGACCGGAACCGAGGCAGCGGTGCGCGGCGGTTTTACCGCGGTTGCCTGCATGCCGAACACTCGTCCAGCGCTCGACGATCCCAAAATACTGCGCGAGCTCGAGGCGATCGCGGCGCGCGACGGGCGTTGCCGCGTCTACCCGATTGCGGCCATTACGCGCGGGCGAAGTGGGACCGAGCTCTGCGATTATG
>DATAPM010000169.1:0-3530 GCA_036265225.1 Vulcanimicrobiaceae bacterium | reverse complement strand
GTGCGTTCGGCGGCTGCGTCTGCGCTCTCGCGAAACTGCGGCGGCGCGTAATCGGCGTCCATCCAGGTACGCGCGAGTACCAGTCGGATTCCCGTGTCGTGAGCGGCTTTGATGGCGGCCTCGGCACGCGCGTTACCTTCTCCGTTGAGGTAAAAAAACTCGGCGACGCTAGTAATGCCGGCGGCAAGCATCTCGGAGAATGCGGCGACGAAGGTCCAGTAGACGTCGTCGGGCGCCAGCTGCGGGACGACGCGGTAGAGCGCGTCGCTGCGCCACGCCGCAAAGTCGAGATCGTCGGCCCAGCCGCGAAGGAGAATTTGGTACGCGTGGCTGTGCCCGTTGATAAAGCCCGGCACCACGAGACGGTCGGCGGGGAAGGTTCGCTCTCCCAGGCTGCGCGCGCCGGTTCGTACGTCTCGAAAGTCCCCCGCGGCAACGATCGTCCCGTCGCGAACGACAAAGGCGTAATCTTCGCGCACCTCGCCGCCCACGATCGCGCGGCCGCAGCGTACGAGTTCCCCTTTCACCGGGAGCGTACTCCATTCTTTACGACCAGAGTCGCGAGGTTGCCGCCGAACTGCCAGCCGAACTCGTCGGGCGATTCCAGTTGCAAGGCGACGAAATCTGCGGGAGCGCCGGGGCGTAGCCGGCCGGCGTCAACGCGAAGCGAGTGAGCGGCGGCGCGCGTTACGGCGTACAGCGCTTCGGGTGCGGTTAGCCCGAGAAGTTTGCGCCCGAAGTATGCGACGGTTTGAAGGTTGAAGCAGGGGGACGTTCCGGGGTTAAAATCGCTGGCGAGCGCCACCGTCGCGCCGGCTTCGAGCAGCGCGCGAGCCGGAACGCGCTGCGGCAGATCAAGATAGGCGATCGTCGCGGGGCAGGCGACGGTAACGATGCCGCGCTGCGCGATCGCGCGGACGTCGTCCGGTGTGATGTAGTTGCAGTGGTCGACGGCGTCAACCTCGAGCGCCGCGGCCATTGCGGCCGCGCCTCCGTAGGCCATCTCGTCGCAGTGCAGGCGGAGACGCAGACCGTGAAGGCGAGCGGCGTCGAGATAGCGCCGCGACTGCTCGACCGAAAAGAATCCGGGTTCGCAGAATGCATCGGCATAAACCGCGCCGTGGGCGGCGGCGGCTGGAATCACTTGGTCGATGAGATAGTCGACAAAGGCTTCTTCGCGCGTGAACTCAGGCGGCAACGCGTGCGCGCCGAGAAACGTTGGAACGAGCCGCGGTAGGTCGGCCTCGTCGCAGTGATCCGCGATGAGGTCGAGTAATGCCGACTCGCCGGGTTTATGCAGCGCATACCCCGTCTTGGCTTCCAGCGTCGTCGTGCCGTGCGCGAGAATCGTCTGCAAACGCGGGCGGACGATATCGCGGTAGAACCGTTCCGGATCGAGCAGCGCTTCACGGGTACGCTCCACGGTGTAGAGCATGCCGAGCTTGGGTTTCTCGCCGCGCAGCCGGGCGGCGAAGTCGGGCTCGCGGTCGCCGGCAAAAAGCGGGTGCGCGTGCGCGTCGATGAACCCGGGGACGATTATACCGTCGTGGCTTACTTCGGCAGCGTCGCCGGCAAACGTCTTCGCGACTTCGCTGGCCTTGCCGATGGCGGTGATAACGCCGCCCTCGACGCCAATGGCGGCGTCGTCGATGCGACCGAGCGCGGTGAAATCGATACCGCATTGCGTAGCATCCGTATCGCAGGTAACGACCGTCTTGGCGCGGACGATGAAGCGTTTAGGCTCGGCCACGGACGGCGGCAGGATCACAAGCGCCAGTCGATGTGTTTTTCGTCGGCGGTTTCGATGGCTAGCTCGTAGCCGGCGTCGGCGTGACGGACGACGCCCATGCCTGAGTCGGTGGTGAGCACGCAGCCTAGCCGTTCGCGGGCGTCGTCGCTGCCGTCGGCCACGACGACCATCCCGGCGTGCAGGCTGTAGCCGATGCCGACGCCGCCGCCGTGATGGAAGCTCACCCAGTGCGCACCCGCCGCGGTGTTGAGCAGGGCGTTGAGAATCGGCCAGTCGGCGATTGCGTCGCTGCCGTCGCGCATGGCCTCGGTCTCGCGATAGGGCGAGGCAACGCTGCCGGTGTCGAGGTGATCGCGGCCGATGACGATCGGCGCTTTGACCTCGCCCGAGCGAACCAACTCGTTGAAGGCTAGCCCGGCCTTGGCGCGATCGCCGTAACCGAGCCAGCAGATCCGCGCCGGCAAGCCTTGGAACGAGATGCGCTCGCGTGCCAACTCGATCCATCGCGCGAGCCCGGCGTCCTCGGGGAAGAGTTCGAGCAGCTTTGCGTCACAGCGCGCGATGTCGCTCGGATCGCCGGAGAGCGCGGCAAACCGGAACGGGCCCGAGCCGCGGCAGAACAGCGGCCGAATAAAAGCCGGCACAAAACCCGGAAAAGCAAAGGCGCGGGCAAACCCGGCCCGCTCGGCCTGCGCGCGGATATTGTTGCCGTAGTCAAAGACGACGGCTCCGGCGTCGAGGTAGCGCACCATCGCGGCGACGTGAGCGCCGCAGCTTTCCAGCGCGCGCCGCTCGTACTCGCCCGGATCGCGGCGGCGCAGATCGGCTGCTTCTTTGAGGGTAAGACCGGCCGGAACGTAACCGTCGATCAGATCGTGGGCCGACGTTTGATCGGTGACGGCGTCGGGCCGGAAGCCCGCGTCGTAGAGTTCGGGAAACTCCACCGCAGCGTTGCCTTCGTAGCCGATCGAGATCGCTTCACGCGCGGTTCGCGCTCGTTCGACCTCACGCAATGCGTCTTCGCGCGAATCGACCAAGCGATCGAGGTAACGCAGGTCGCGCCGGCGCTCCAGCCTCGTGCGGTCGACGTCGACGATCAGGCAGATGCCGCCGTTCATCGTCACTGCCAGCGGCTGCGCGCCACCCATTCCGCCGACCCCCGCCGTCAGCGTGACGCGGCCCTCGAGCGAGCCGCCAAAGTTCCGGCGCGCCAGCTCGGCAAACGTCTCGTACGTTCCCTGGACGATGCCTTGCGTGCCAATGTAAATCCACGAACCCGCCGTCATTTGACCGTACATCGTTAGGCCCTGCGCTTCCAGCTCGCGGAAGACGCTCCAATCGGCCCACTTGGGAACGAGATTCGCGTTCGCGATCAAGACCCGCGGCGCGCGAGCGTGAGTCCGCCACACCGCCACCGGTTTACCGCTCTGCACGATGAGAGTCTCATCATTTCTCAAACGCCGAAGCGTGCGAACGATCGCCTCGAACGCTTCCCAAGAACGCGCGGCGCGGCCGTTTCCGCCGTAAACGACGAGATCCTCAGGTCGTTCGGCTACCTCGGGGTCGAGGTTGTTCATCAACATGCGCAGCGCCGCTTCCTGAGGCCAACCGAGGCATGACATCTCCGTGCCCCGCGGACTCCGAACGGTACGCGCTCCTATCACCGCACTCATAAACGACAGGGTTCGCCGCCGGAGGTACGACTCCGCGCCGCGAAAGACGGCAGATGCTACGCCTTCGGAATTATTGGGGTTTTGCTCTTAGTTTGGTGCTCGCGTTC
>DATAPM010000168.1:0-2414 GCA_036265225.1 Vulcanimicrobiaceae bacterium | reverse complement strand
GGTTGGCGTGGTGATCTGCTTGTAGTAGTTTATCGGAGAGTTCTCGCGATAGACGCGTTCGCCGTCGCCGGTATACGGCGTCGCGCCGAGCGGATACCGGTCTTGGACGTTGGACGTCGAGAGGTTGTATTCGTCGAACTCATTGTTGACCGCGGCTCCCGAAACTGCCGCTCGCCAGCGGTGGTCGTGTCCGATCAGCCACGAGGTGAGCTCGCCGCCGTAGGACCAGCCCGAGACGGCCACGCGCGAAGCGTCAACCCCGTCGAGCCTTCCGAGCGCGGTAAGGCCGGAAATGATGTCGGCGCTGGGTCCGACGACGGTATCGTGCACGATCGCCGTCATGTATTTATTGCCCAGATTGTCGCTGCCGCGGTAGTTGGGCTGCAGCACCACATAGCCGCGCGACGCAATCATCTGCGCTAGCGGCCAGCGCTCCCAAACGAAGTCGCGCGAGTTGGAGAGCCCCGGACCACCGTGAATCAGCATCACGACCGGATGCTTGTCGCCGGCGCGCGCCGCAGGCGGATACGTTACGACGCCGTCTTCGTGAAAGCCGTCGGGCCCGTCCCACGTGAGTTCTTGCATCGCACCAAGAGTAATGCCGCGCAGAAAATCGTTCACGTGCGTGAGTTGCCGCGGTGCGTTAGACCCAGGCGGCAGCACGTAGAGTTCGCGCGCGCTCGTCGCACTCGTCGCTACGATCGCGATCGTTCCGTCGCGCGCGATGGACCCGGCGATTCCGGCATCGAAAGTGCTGCTCGAGTACGGATCGCAGACGGCGTGCAGGGGGCCAAGATCCAGCGGCTGCATGGCTCCGGAGAGATCGACCGTCCACAGACGGTTCTGCGTGCCGTCCGCAGCGCAGATTAGCAGATGCTTGCCGTCGGCAAACCATTGGGCTCCGGCGACGTTGCGATCGAGGGCCGGCACGAGCGCGCGTTCGGTGCTGCCCGCAACGATGCGCACCGTATTCTGTGCGGTGAAGTCGCCGTCGACGGGATACCAATAGGCGAGCTGGGATCCGTCGGGTGAGTACGACGGACTCAGCTCGACGTCGGGATGGCTGGTGAGTTTGCGCATCGCCCCGCCGGCGACGTCGATCTGCCAGATCGTCGAGTATTCGTCTTCGCCGCTGAACGTACTCTCCACGCGAGTAAAGGCGATCGCTTTGCCGTCGCGCGTCCAAGAAATTTGGGATGAGAAGATGCCTCCCGGATCGGTCGGTGCGATCGTCCAAGAGCCGTGCGTCAAGCGCCGCGGTGTGCCGCCGGCCACCGGGACGACCCACAGATGATCCGGCGGAGTCAGCGCGGTGGCCGTATAGTCGTTGTTGCCGGCATAGAAAAAGATGTCGCTCGACTCGGGATCGGCAGCAACGAAGGCGAGCGCGCCGCCGTCCGGCCGCCAGACGGCGTCGATCACGTCGCCGCGCGCGTGAGTCAGCTGGCGAGTTCGCCCATCGGCGTCGCGTACGAAGAGCTGATGGGGCGCGTCCGCGGACGGCCGAGCCAGGTAGGCAAGGCGCGAGCCAACCGGAGACCATCGCGGAACCGCCGGCTCACCGCTAGGGGTTATTGTCTGCATGTGGCCCGAACCGGCATCGACCACCGCCAGCGTTTCGTTGTCGCCGGTGCGCTTGGCGTCGGCGGCAATCAAAATTATCGCGATGCGCTTTCCGTCGGGGGAGATCGCGGGCTCTTCAACGTCGACGATGCGAGCCATATCGCCAATCTGGAGAATGCGTTGCGCCGCGGTGGCCGGCGACGCTGAAAGCACGGCAGCGCCGGCGAGCAAGGCAAAAAGCAGAGTGCGCATCCAAGCGAGGGTTCGGTCTAGAGCGCATAGCTCTTCCACGCAGCCGCCGGGTCCGCGTCGCGGGCTGGTGGAATAGGCCGGAGAATGCTCGACGAACTCCACCCGCTGGTACGCGAATGGTTCGGCGCGTCGTTCGGCACCACGACCGAACCGCAAGCCAAAGGCTGGCCGGCAATTCGGGCGGGCAGCGACGTATTGATCTGCGCGCCGACCGGCTCGGGCAAAACGCTCTCCGCCTTTACGCTCGCGCTCGATGACCTCGTGCGCCGCGCAACCGCCGGAACGCTCGAAGATTCGACGTTCGTCGTCTACGTTTCGCCGCTCAAAGCGCTGACCAACGACGTCCGCGAGAATTTGGAGAAGCCGCTGGCGAGCATCGTGGCGCTGGCCGCAGAGCGAAACGTTCCGATGCAGCCAATTCGCACGGCGGTTCGCACCGGAGATACTACGCAGGCGCAGCGGCAGCGAATGCTGCGCGAGCCTCCTCACGTTTTGGTCACGACGCCTGAGTCGCTCTACATTCTTTTAACCGCGGAACGCTCGCGCCGCCTCTTCTCGAGCGTGACGACGGTCGTGGTTGACGAGATCCACGCCATGGC
>DATAPM010000167.1:0-4005 GCA_036265225.1 Vulcanimicrobiaceae bacterium | reverse complement strand
CGGTTTTCTGCGTGGCCTGCAAAGCCTTCTGCCGAAGCGGGGGCCTCAGGCTCAGCCGCTGGGACCGACCGTTTCGCTTACATCGCGCTCAGTGCGGATTGCAGGCTGGGGAATCGCCGGAACCCGGAGTACCGGATCGTTACCGTCCCCGAACCCGCGAAAATCGCGTAGCTGCCGCTGTACTGATGAGACTCTTGTGTGACCGCCCAATAGCCGAGGAGCACTTGAGCGCGGCGGTCGTCGATCTCCCCCGACTTCGCGTGCGGAGGCAGGACGTTTGGGTGATAGGTATATGCGACCACGTTGCCGGCGCCGTCATAGGTGAATGTGCCGCTGCCATGTCCCCGGTCGTTCACGCTCGAGGTAAAGGCGATCGTTTGCGCGCCTGCACTTCGATAGCTGTACGAGCCGAAGTTGCGCGGATCGAAAGGCGGCGCGAAAGCGTTTCCAGGCTGCGGGTGCGTCCAGTCCTGCTCCATGCTCGAACGATCCGAGGCCGAGGCCGGTTTACCGTCGATCGTATAGTTCAGAACGCGCACCTTGACGATCGTTCCGTTGTCGTAGACGCCCTCCATCGTCAGCTCTTCGTGACGGCGCCGGAAGCCGGCGTGTACGTCGAAGGTCCGCTGCATGCGAAAACCGACCACGCCGCGCGAGGTCGCCCGATAGCGTTGCGCCACCTGCGTCAAAGCAGGTGGCGCATCGGCCGTCACGCTCATTTAGGGTCGAAGAACGACGCGGTTTGCGATGAACGTTCCGTTGCTGTAGTAGCCGACGAGTGCCACGTGTTCGCCGGGCGAAGGCGTCGAGCCGGTCGGTCGAATGACCGTGCCGTTCTTGAGGTCTACGGTCTGCACGTTGCCGTTGCGCCGCATGACGGTCAAACGATATGGCGTAAAATTCGAAACGGTGCCCAGCATCACGTGGTGCTTATCGTAGTGATTCTGGTTCCATTCCGGCTGCCACGTGTCGTACAACGGCTCGCCGTACGGGCCGTAGCCGTAGTCCTGAGCCAACGAGGGCAGCGGGGCCGCGGCGCCGCCCAGCATGAGGGCCGCTGCGGTCACCGATAACATTGCTGCGTAGAATCTCACGGTTGTAGAACTCCTTTGGCGAGGTTTGAAAAGCGGCGTGTTTTTCATACCCCCGGACCATCGAGCTCTAACGATTAAATCGAGGGAGCGGTGCGATGCTCACCGGATTCTAAGGCGCATTCCCAACGTACATATAGCGGTTCGGAAGATCCAGCGTGAAGATGCGGTTCTGCCAAAACGAGTTACCGACCGTACAGTCGTAAATAACGTTGGCAAACGTCACCGCCGGCTGCTGAATGATCGAGCCCGGGTCGCCTTGCAGCGCGATTGACGTCAGATGCGCGGCGACCTTATTGCCCGCCGGCAGCGTAACGCCGAGACGATGTGCCAGCGTCTTATCGATGGTGATGCCCGGCGCGCCGGTGTCGATCTCGCAAAGCCCCGACTGGCCGTTGCCCAAATCGAAGCGCGCGAAGAGTCCCAGTGCGATCCCCAAATCGTCTTGCAGAACGAGCGGAACGCGAGTTCCGGCCCGCGCGCGCTCGGGAAACGTCTGCGCGTCCTCGACAATCAGATTATGGTTTTTAAAATCGAAGGTCGCCGTAATATTGCGAAACGCGGTCCCGGAGATCAGGCCCTGTACGGGCATCGTGTCGAGCCCGTTCCAAATTCCGACGTGCGGCGCGTCGAAAACGACTTTGCCGGACGTCAGCGAGTTGACCGTTCCGAGCGGCAGGTCGACCCGGTCGCCGCTGAGACGCAAGCTGACGTATTTGCCGTCCACCACGACGTAGCGGCCGCCAAGCGACGACGAGAGTACGTCGACGCCCGCACCGGTATCGACCAGCATCGGAACGGGCGCGGAGCCGTTGACCGATGCCTGAATTTGAACGAGGCCACCGCTGCCGTCGGTGAAGGGAATGGTATCGACTGCGCGAGCCGGCGGGGACGATGCGCAGATCGCCGCCGCTGACAGTAAGACAGCTGCGGCGATCCCCGATGTATGCACGGAGTGTTAGAAAGCTCCGATGCCGTTGGGCGTTCCGAGCCCCGTGGGACCATCCCACCCGGGTCCGGCCTTGCAGAGCGGTGCTCCGCAGTTGCCGTTGCTTCCCGTGGTAACGTCGTTCAGACTCGACGAGTGCGAGTACAGGTTACCCGGGTTGTTCGTGCTGGTGTTTCCCGCCAGCGCGAAGACCGAGGCCGTGATCGGCGTTGCCACCGACGTCCCGCCGAATACCAGCCATCCCGACTCACGATACGAATCGTAAACCGCGACGCCCGTGCTCGGATTGGCGACCGCCGACGAATCGGCTTGCGCCCGCCGGGTGCAGCCCGTGTTGAGGCCGCTCTGGAAGCTGGGCTTCGAGTAGACGCGGCTGCAACCGCTGCCGGCTCCCGACCACGCCGATTCCGTACGCGGCGAGATCTTGGTCAAGCTGGTTCCGCCGACTCCGATCACCGCCGGCAGAATAGCCGGCCACTGCGCGGTATTGTTATGTCCGCTGTCGCCGGTTGCCGCCGTGATCGCCACACCCGGAACGTTGTAGTAGCTATCGTATGCAGTGGAGCCTTCGTTGCCGCTCCAGCTGTTGCTCACGTAGTTGGCATGAGCGGTAGCATACCTCTCGGCGGTGGTCAGACTGCTGGTCGTTGCCGATGCAGCCTCGACCAAAATGATGTGACAGTTGGGACAGATCGCCGAGACCATGTCGACGTCGAGCGACTCTTCTTCCGCCCAGCCGGCGTTTGCGGTGCTGCCTTGCTTGACTTTGCTAAAGCATCCGTTGGCCGTCGTACAAGCGGACAAGCCATATTGCGAACGATAGACGCCGAGATCCGCCTCGGCGTTGGGATCGTCGTACGCATCCACGATGGCGACCGTCTGGCCGCTGCCGTTATGGGAACTAAAGCTCGTCAGGTTATATGCGGTCTGAAGATCCGATGGACCGTAACCGGCGGGCGTCGCCGGCCGAAGCATTCCTTTGATGTCCGTGCGGACCAAGGCTAAGCAACGAGCCGACCCCGCGGGAGCCGCGCCGCAAACGGATACGGCCGGACCCGCCGAGGGCCAAAGTCCAAGTTGCGCCGCAGTCGGATGTAACGACCGTGCCGCGGAGGCTCCGGAAGCACTCGCTACGGACCCGCCCGGCAGCGACCCTGTCGCGCCGCTGCATGCCGTTAGAGCAGTAACCAGAGTGAGTGAGTAAAGAGTAGAAATACGCATGGTATAAGCTCCTTTCGCAGCGGAAAATGCGACAATCGTCGCTATTTTCCTGCGCGCAACGTCGCAGTTTCGGCAGGCTGCGGGGACGCCGAAGTCGCATTGGCAGAGAGCTTGCCCGCATCGATTTGAGGAGGATACACGTGGGACGATCTCGTGCGTTCATCGCACTCGCGGCCGCCGTTGCCGTCGCCGCCTGCAACAGCACCACCACGACGCCGATCGGGCCGACGCCCGCACCGACGCACAAGATTCAGCACGTCATCATCCTGCTGCAGGAAAATCGCAGCTTCGATAATCTTTTCGCCGGATATCCCGGGGCCAATACCGTTCTCGAAGGCGCGTGCGTGCCTTCGAAATGGTGTAAGACGGGAACGGCAAAACTCAAGCCGATTACGCTGGAAAGCAACGGGCAACTCGGCCAAGGCAGGGACATCGACCACAGCCATCACGGTTTCGAGATCGAGTACAACCACGGTAAGATGGATGGGTTCAGCAAAATTCGAGAAGGCGCCGCAGGCTTTGGAAAGCGGGCCAAACTCTATCCATACTCGTACGTCGAGCGCTCCGAAACCAAAGCCTATTGGGATTTCGCCAAGCAATACGCGCTCGCGGACCGGATGTTCTTTACCGATACGGCCTCGAGCTTTATCGCCCACCAGCTCATCATCTCCGGCACGGTGCGCCTCAACGATCACGAATCGTTAACGGATCAGCCCAATCAAGATCCGTGGGGTTGCGACGCCC
>DATAPM010000166.1:0-1893 GCA_036265225.1 Vulcanimicrobiaceae bacterium | reverse complement strand
GCCCTTGACCGGACGTCCGTCGATGGTTCCCGGTCCGTACTGTCCACGTGCCGATACCGAGAACACCTCGGCGTGGTCGGGCGGGGCGATCGCCGAGAGCACCTTATATTTTTCACCGCGAATATCGTCGGCATCGGCGCTGATCGGGGCCTCCATCGCAACCAGCGCCAAAAGGTTGATGACGTGGTTTTGAATCATGTCGCGCAGCGCGCCGGCGTGGTCGTAGTAACCGCCGCGTTCCTCTACGCCCAAAGACTCGGCCGACGTGATCTGGACGTTGGCCACATAGTTGCGGTTCCAGATCGGCTCAAAAATCGTATTGGCGAAGCGTAAAGCGATGATATCTTGCACCGGCTCTTTGCCGAGATAGTGGTCGATACGGTAGATTTCGTTCTCGGGAAAGACGGCCTCGATGGCGCGCTGCAGCGTGCGGGCCGACTCCAAATCCGTTCCGAACGGCTTCTCGACGACGATGCGCGTCCAGCCGGTGTCGCTCTTTTCGAGCCCCGCTTTTTTGAGGTGCTTGATGATCTCGGGAAAGACCGGCGGCGGCGTCGAGAGATAGAAGAGATGGTTCCCAGCCGTTCCAAAATCTTCGTCGTTCTTCGCTAAGCGATCTTTGAGCGCTTCGAAGTGGCTGGTATCCTTGAAGTCCGCGGTGATGTAGCCGATTCTTCTCGAAAAATCTTCCCAAAGTGCGCCCTGCGGTTTCTTGCCGTCGGGCATGAACGCGTCGAGCTGCTTACGGCAGTATTCGCGAAACTCGTCGTCGCTAAAGGGCGTGCGAGCAAAGCCGACGAGGGCGAAATCGGACGGCAGCGTATCGGCGAGACGCATCGAGTAGACCGCGGGCAGCAGCATTCGCTTGAAAAGATCGCCGCTGGCACCAAAAAATACGATGCTGCAGGGATTGGTCGTTCGCTCTTCGGCGAGTCCGGCGCGTAAGGGATTGCCGGCAGCTCCGTCGTCGCCGGCCGGAGTTGCCGTCGCGATGGCCTCCTCAGGCACTCGTCTCGCTCTTTACGGCGTGTCCGCCGAACTGACTGCGGAGCGCCGCAACGACCTTCGCGCTAAACGATTCGCTCTGCCGCGATGCCATGCGCGCGAGGAGCGAAAGCGTGATGACCGGCGCGGGGACGTTTTCGTCGATCGCCGCCTCGACCGTCCAGCGCCCTTCGCCGGTGTCGTCCACGTAGCCGCGGATATCTTTGAGCCCGGGATCTTCGCGGAAGGCCAAGACGAGAAGCTCGAGCAGCCACGAGCGCACCACGCTGGCGTGAAGCCACAGCTCGGCAAGTTGGCCGAGGTCGTAATCGTACTGTGACGCGTTGAGAATCTCGAACCCTTCACCGTAGGCTTGCAGCAGTCCGTATTCGATGCCGTTATGGACCATTTTCGAGAAGTGACCCGCACCGGCCGGACCGACGTGCGCGTAGCCTTTGGGCGGCGCCAGCGTCAGGAAAATCGGTTCGCAGTGCGTAACCTGCTGGTCGTCACCGCCGACCATCAAGCAGTAGCCTTCCTTGAGCCCCCACACGCCGCCGCTCGTGCCTGCGTCGATCAACGAAACACCCTTGGCTTTACAGTCCGCGTACAGCCGCAGACCATCTTTATAATTGGTGTTGCCACCGTCAATGATGATCCCGCCGTTCCCCATCAGATCGGCGAGCTGATGGATGGTCTCGTCGGTTGGCGCACCCGAGGGCACCATCACCCACGCGACCTTCGGCGATTCTGTAAGCTTTGCGGCCATGTCGCCGAGGCTATCGGCCCCCGTCGCGCCAAACGCGGCGACCGCGGCGACCGCTTTCGGATCGCGATCGAAGGCCACGACCTTATGGCCGCCCCCGATCAATCGCTGGGTCATGTAGTTGCCCATCTTGCCCAGCCCGA
>DATAPM010000165.1:0-4532 GCA_036265225.1 Vulcanimicrobiaceae bacterium | reverse complement strand
CCGGGTTGGCCATGGCGGCGGCGATACGCGGCTATCGCTGCATTCTCGTCATGCCCGATAAAATGTCGCGCGAAAAGATCGATCTTCTGCGCGCCTACGGCGCCGACGTCGTCATTACACCGACCAACGTGCCGCCCGATTCGCCGGAGTCCTACTACGGCGTCGCCAATCGCTTGGCTTCGGAGATTCCCGGAGCGTTTCAACCAAATCAGTTTCACAATCACATCAACCCCGAAGCGCACTACCGCACGACCGGCCCGGAGATTTGGGAAGCGACGGGCGGAGCCATCACTCACTTCGTCGCGGGCTTGGGCACCGGCGGAACGATCTCTGGAACGGCGCGCTATCTCAAAGAGAAGAATCCGTCGATTCACGTGGTCGGCGCCGACCCCGAAGGCTCGATCTACTCCGGCGATATCCCGCGTTCGTACGCCGTCGAAGGCATCGGGATGAACTATCTCCCCGAAACCGTCGACCTGCGCGTCATCGACGAGATGGTACGCGTCTCCGATCGCGACTCGTTTCTAATGGCGCGACGAATCGCGCGCGAGGAAGGGTTGCTGGTCGGCGGTTCGTCGGGAACGGCCGCAGTAGCGGCAGTCAAACTCGCCAAGACGCTGCCGGCCGAGGCCGTAGTCGTCGTGATTCTTCCGGATTCCGGGCGCGGCTACATGTCGAAGATCTTCAACGACGACTGGATGATCGCCAACGGCTTCCTGGCCGATGCAAAGCGGCGCGCCACCGTCGGCGACGTGCTGCGCAGCAAGACGCCGGTTCCGCCGCTCATCACCGTGCAGCAGGACGATACTGTCAAGACGGCGCTCGATCTGCTGCGCCAATACGAAATCTCGCAGCTGCCGGTCATGAATGGGCGCGACCAAGTGGGCAGCGTCAACGACATCGGCGTTATGCGCAGCGTCTTCGATCATGCCGATATCCTTCACCAACCGGTCAGCGAAGTAATGACTCGGCCCTTTCCCGCGCTCGAGCAGTCGGAAGAGATCGAGCGGGCCTACAAGCTCTTGACGCTGGCCAATCCGGCGATCGTCGTAACCGACGACTCCGAGCCGATCGGCGTTCTCACGCGACAAGACATCATCAGCTTCCTCTCGACGAGCTCTGAAGTCGTGCGGAAGTGAAATTTACGACGCGGGCGATTCATGTTGGGCAGGATGCCGATCCAGCAACCGGTGCCACGATCGTTCCGATCTATCAAACGTCGACCTACACCCAGAGCGAGATCGGCAAGCATAAAGGTTTCGATTACAGTCGCACGATCAATCCGACGCGCGTCGCCTTGGAGCGGCAGCTGGCGTCGCTCGAAGGAGCGCGATATGGCAGCGCGTTTGCCAGCGGCATGGCCGCGACGAGTGCGGTGCTGGGCCTGCTCTCGGCCGGAGACCACGTCGTGGTTGGAGACGACCTTTATGGCGGCACGTACCGACTTTTCTCGCGAGTGCTCCAGCGTTACGGCGTGAGCTTCACTTACGTTGACGCGCGCGACCTCGCGGCGATGCGTGCGGCGGCTACACCGGCGACAAAGCTTTTCTGGATCGAGACTCCGAGCAATCCGCTGATGAAGATCATCGACATTGCCGGCGTTGCGGGGCTTTTGCGCGATGGCCAGTTACTCGCCGTCGACAACACGTTCGCCACGCCGTACTTCCAGCAGCCGCTCGCCCTGGGCGCCCACATCGTCGTGCATTCGACCACGAAATATATCGGCGGCCACAGCGACGTGGTTGGCGGCGTTGTAATTACCGACGATCCAGCCGTCCACGAGCAAATCCGCTTTCTGCAAAATGCCGCCGGAGCGGTGCCAAGTCCGCACGACGCGTGGCTGACGATGCGCGGTGCCAAAACGCTGGCCTTGCGCATGCGCGAGCACGCGCACAACGCGCAGCTCGTTGCCGAATTTCTTGCCGCACGCGACGACGTGGAAACCGTATACTATCCTGGACTCCCATCGCACCCACAGCACGCCCTGGCGAAGCGTCAAATGAGCGGCTTCGGCGGCATGCTTTCGTTCGTGCCGGCCGGCCCGGCCGAGCGTACCTTCGAGTTTGCCAAGCGCCTGAAGTACTTTAGCTTAGCGGAAAGCTTGGGGGGCGTTGAGTCGCTGATCTGTCATCCGGCGCGCATGACGCACGGATCGATTCCCGCGGCGGACCGCGAAAAGCGCGGCATCAGCGAGCGCCTTTTGCGACTCTCGGTCGGGATCGAAGAGGCTTCCGATTTACTTGAGGATTTAAAGAATGCCCTCGACGCTACGGCTGCGTATCGGGATAACGCACGGCCGTTGCCTGTTTAAGCACCTCTTTCGCCTCGTCAGCCCCGGCGTCGCCCAGACGCGTCGTTTCTGCTAGCACGATTCCGCGCGCTCCGTCGGCCCACACGATTGCGTACTCCTTGCGAGCATCAAATCCACCGCCGTAAGCGACCTCGACGAAGGTGGCGGGCATGCCGTTGAGCAGTGTCATCGGCGTTTTGTTGCGAATCAACGTGCCGTCTTGCGACGAATGGGTCTGGCTCTCGAAGACGCCTTCCCACTCATTCGGCGCCCCGCTGTAGGCCTCCATCGCTAGCGTAATCATGCGCGAATCCTCTTTGCCCGGCCGCAGAACCCACACGGCAATAGGCTGGAGATCGCTGCTTAGTTGCTCGACTGGGACCGGCTGCCGATTCAGGAGCACGGCATCGGGCGGTGCGGTGAAGGTCATTGCCGGATCGGTATACGTGTGCGGATCGGGCGTCGGACCGGGTGCGGCGGCGGTCTGGGCTTGCGCGACGGGCCCGGAAGCCAGCCCGAGCAGAACGGTCAAAAGTAGAAGGTGTTGTATCTTCATTCGTGATCCAAAACGGCGGCAAGCGCCGGGAGTGAGATGGCGTACCGGTATCCGACGTTGCGGTGGTCGTCGTCGAATTCCTCGTGGCGCACCTCTAGCCCTAAGTCGCGGATGCGCCGGGCGATGACGCGCGCGCCGATATCCAGATTGTACTCGTCGCGGCGCCCGCAGTCCAGGTAGCGCAGTCGTAGGCGGCTTAGCTCGGCTTGGCAACCGGCAACACGCTCGGCCGGGTCGAAGGCGAGCCAGCGGGCAAAGACGTCGTCGCGCAGCTCTCCCGTTTTGCGATCGAAGGGCAAGTCGAGGTCGAAAGCGTGCGCCCCTCGCGGCGAGTAGGCCGCCGTGTAGGCGAGCATCTCCATGGTCGTGTACTCGGTCATATTTCGCTTGTGCTTGGCTTCGAAAGCCGCTACGAACGCGGCCAAATCGAAGTCGTGCGCTTCCAGTGCGCGGTGAACCGTGGCGAACGCGGGAAAGTGCGCGTAGCGAAAATACGAGTCGCCGCTGTGCGAGGCGAATGCGGCAAAGACGCCGGGGTGCTCGAGCACCAAATGCATCGCTCCGAACCCGCCCGACGACTTACCCAGTACGGCTCGGCCGCCTTCGGTCGCGACCGTTCGATAGTTGGCGTCGACGTGACCCACGACGTCGCGCACGGTGTAGGTTGCGTACGCGCCGTTGTGAATGGAGTCGACGTACTGCGAGCCGCCCAACCGGGTGAAGCCGTCGACCAGCACGACCAGTGAAGGCGGCATGCGCTCTTCGCGCACGAGCCGGTCGGTCCACTGCAGCACGTTGGTCTCCCAGGGGCGCGAAGAAACCAACGTGGCGGCATCGCCGGTGTAGCCGTGGAGCGCGTAAAGCGCCGGATAGCGCCGCGAAGCATCCGCGTCGTATCCGGGGGGCAGATAGACGACCACCGGTCGCGTTGCTGGATCGCCGAGCGGATTTCCGGCCAGCGCCGTACTGTCAAGGAAATCGATGCGTACATCGCCTTCCAAGCGTAAGAGACGCGCGATTTCGGAACGCTCGTGCATGGCGCGCTGATTCGTCGCGCGAAGAGGCCGAGCCTATGGGCGAGCTAAAGCGCGCGATCGACTTACGCGGCGCCGTGGCGATCAACGTCATCACGATGATCGGGATCGGACCGCTGATTACCATTCCGCTCGTCGTCGCCGCGCTCGGCGGCCCTCTCGCGCTCGTCGGGTGGATTGCCGGTGCCGTCGTGGCCTTGTGCGACGGCATGGTGTGGGCTGAGCTCTCCTCGCGATTTCCCGGTTCGGGTGGAACGTACGTCTACTTGCGCGAGAGTTTCGGAGCGCATCGGCTCGGCAAAGCGCTCGCCTTTCTCTTTAACTGGCAGTTTTTGCTCTTTGCTCCGTGTCTGCTGGCCAGCGGCTACATCGGCTTTGCAGATTATGCTGCCTATCTCTATCCGGCGCTGGCTCACAATCGCTTCGCGCACGACGCCGTAGCAATGGGCGTCGGCCTTTTGACGATCGCGCTGCTCTATCGTCGAACCTCGAAAGTGGCGTCGGTCGGAACGCTGCTCGCTTACGCGGCAGTGCTCACGCTAATGCTGGTGGCGCTGGCCGGACTCTCGCACGCCGATTTTGCGCGCACCTTCCATCTCGAGCAGCCGTTCCGTGTAACGAGCGGATTTCTGGCCGGTTTCGGCAGCGCGTT
>DATAPM010000164.1:0-3716 GCA_036265225.1 Vulcanimicrobiaceae bacterium | reverse complement strand
GCTACGATCACCCTTTTCGCGATGGTCCACGCCATCCTCATACGCCGCTTCCGCCCCCGAGTCTTCGAATACGGAGTCGCCTTTATTGACCGGCGACGGGCGGATCTAGTGCGGGTACCAGCAGCGTCCAGCCGGCTTGCTCGGTGATGCCGGTCGTGAACTTAGCCAGCAGCTTGCCGCCGGGGTAAGAGAACTCTTTTATGGCAGCGGGCGTACCGCTGATGAAGCAGCTCGTCTGGAGGAATATGGTTCCGACATAAATGCGATTCTTTTTGCGATTGAGCGCCGGGCCCACCCACTCATCGCAGGAAGGGTCACCGGTAATCACCGACGACGGCGTCGTGGCACCCTTCGGAAACGTGTCGATCTTCGCCGGCAAGTTGAAGTCCACGATGCCTTGCTCCGTAACGATAATCGTCCCGTCGTGCAGCACCTCGATTCCGCCCGGAAAAGTCCCCAACGTGATGCCGAGGCTCTTGGGCGTGGTGGATCCGTGCACGAACTCATCGATGGCGCCGGTGTGCCCCGATTGCGCTTCGTAGGCGAAGAAGACGTTATGGTGCTCGTCGACGGCGACCCAGCCGCAACAGGTTCCACTGGGATCCGTGAGGTGAGATGTCGGCTGATTGCTGCCCGGGGCGAAGACCCAGATGGTCGCCGTGCTGCTGTCCTGCTCGGTTAGGTAGGCGGTACCGTCGCGATCGATTGCCACGGCGGTGGCTTGGCCAATGCCGCTCAGGGTCCGAAACGGCGTCGATGCTCCCGGCTTGTAAACCCAGACGCTAGGCTGAGAACCGTAGGTATCGAGCGCGACCCAAAGATTGCCCGATCCGTCAACGCGAACCGAGTCGGGATAGTACGGGCTCGTGCTGATCTCCCTAAGCAGCGTATGCTTCGGCACGGAAATCACTTCTACGGCCTGCCGGTACCAGTTCGAAACATACAGAACTTGCGATCCGCCCTTCCCCGCCTCCGGCAGTGACACCGCGCCTTGCATCGGCGCCGTCATCGCGGCACCGGAGAGGGGCGCCGTCGGTGGTGTCTGCTGCGTGCCGGCACAACCGGCAACGACCGCCGCGGCGGCGCAGGTAAACAGCGGGCCGCAGACGGCCCGCGCCAGGAACGGCCGGTCAGACTTCATTGGATACTCCCACAAGCAAGGGGCATGTAATGCGCTCTGGGACGTAGCATAGCTTTTGGGCGAGTCCAAAAACCATGGGGAATTACCTACCTACGACCTCAATGGCGAAGTCGCCGAGTCATCCCGTGTGGCCCTTCGTCGGTCGGGTTGCGCAGTTGAAAATGGTTCGCCAGGTCCTGGCGCACGCCGAGCCAGGCGCCGGTGCGCTGGTTCTGATCGATGGTGAGCCCGGGCTGGGGAAGTCGCGGTTCTTGCACGAGGTCGCCGCGAGAGAGTCTCGTTCGGCGGTCGTGATCTCGCTCGGATGCACCGCAGCCTCAGGCATAGGCGGGAAGTCCCTGGCCGAGCAACTCGCAGCGGCGTTGCGAGAACGCGATTTGCACGTCCTCGCGCGCCAGCGGCCGATTCTGTGCACGGTTGATGACGTTCAGAAGGCTACGCCGGACGATCGCACCGTCGTCGACACGCTCGTTCAGGCGTCGGCGATGAGCCGCATCGTCGTTCTGGCGGCGTGCACGGCCGAGTGGTCTGGAATCGGCTCAACGATGCCGGCGTGGCTGGACGCTTGGACGCGAGCCGGTGCGGTGTCAATGAACCTCGCTCGCCTCGACCCGCCGCGCTCGGAGATCCTGCTCAGAGCCATGCTGTCGGCGTGCGGTGAGACTGCCGACGCTCAGACGACTGCCGCGATCTTACGAATTGCGGCGGGCAGCCCGCGGTACTTACGAGAGTTAGTGAACCGGTTGCCCGAGGTTAGATCGGGAAACGCGCAGCTGATTCCGCGGTCCGCTGAGGCGCAGATCGTGCGGTTGCGCTCGGCGTTCGAACCGGCCGTCTTTGCGATTCTTCGCGAGGCGTCCGCGTTCGGTTCGGAGTTTGCCGAAGAGTGGCTCGTCCGTCTCGCGCCGCCGGCCCAGCAACATCGTAGTCGAGGCGCTGCAGGCCGGAGTTGACTCGGGCTTGATGCGCGAGCTCGCTCCCAGCCGGCCGTCGTCGTTTGTTTTTCGCGACGAAGCCCTGAGATCCGCATTGTACGAGACCTTAGTGACGGCGCAAAGGAAGGAGCTGCACTGGCGAATTGCAACCGAACTTGGCATCGAAAAATCCAACGACGATTTTGAGGCATTCACGGCTTGGCACTGGCTCGAAGCGGGAGAGCCCGGCCGCGCGGTCGTTGCACTTCAAAAAGCATCGGCGGGTGCGGCGAAGCGCTCGGACTTTGGCGAGGCGCAAGAGCTAGTTAAAAAGGCGGCCGCGCTCGCCGAACGCCATTCCGAATCGTGGTGGAGCACGCAAGAGCAATTAGCCGATTACGCGGCATCGTCGGGCGAATTTCGAGGCGCGTCGAAGATTCGGAGAAGGCTTGCACAGCATTATCGCGCGATCGGGCGCGACGACGACGCTTTCGATCAGCTCTTTCGCCTCATGCACGACTATTGGTACGATGGCCGGCTCACCGCGGCATCCGCAACGCACCGAAAACTCCAGAGTTTTAGTAGCGGGCTACGCGGCGAACAATTGGCAAGAGTCGAGCTGGGATGGGCCGAGCTGTGCGAAGCTGCCGGACGCCGGACGGCGGCGATGCGCATCTTAGAAGCGCTGCCTGCCGAGGCGTTGACGGAGCCGGCGATCGCGCTGCAGTACCGCCGGCAGGTGGCATCGGTGGGCTGCCGGGACCGCCCCGTCGCCGAATCGCTGTCGATGTTTGAGACGTTGATTGGCTCCGCGCACGATTTGGGTGAACGCAGCGAAGAGTACTACACCGCGACGGCGGCGGCCACGACGGCAGCCGAGTTAGGCCACGTTGCGACAGCACAAGAGTGGCTGCGGCGAGCTGGGGAATTTCTAAAGGAGCACGCGGATGCGGCGGTCGGAACGACACGCTTTCTTCCGCTACAGCTATGCGAGCTTTTCTTGCTGCAAGGGCGCTTCGAAGAGGCGCGCGACGCGGTCGCCGAGGCCGGGCTGGGAAAGCGGTTTGGCGAGTACTGGGAGGGGCTGCTCTCCGGGTTCTGCGTATTCATTGGACTGCGACTGGGCGATGCGTCGTTGATCGCACCGTACTTTAATCGGATGCATCTGCATCGAGCCATACGTGCGGGGCAGGCTGAGGGCGCCGGCGTCATGCTATGGGGCTATTCGGAGATGATGCAGTCTCACGGCTTGCACGATGAGCTCGCAGCCGTTCTGCATCGATGCACGGAGAGCGACTTGGTCGATCCGTATTTCTCGATCCAACTGCATTGCGCGCGTTTTGGCGCCGACGAAGACGTACGCGCGGCGCGCAAGCAACTCGACGTCGAAGTTGCTCGGGAGAGCAACGCCGTCGCATGCGCCGCCGAAAAGCTGTTCGATGCCTTTGCGGCGGTACGCCAGAACCGTGCTCGTGCGGCGGCGAGCGCCGCGCGGGCGGCATCCGGCGCCTATCGCGCGTTACAGTGGCCGTGGATGGAGGCGCTAGCGCTCGAAACAGCGGGTGACCGTGCTCAGGCGGCGAGTCTCTACGCAGCCTGCGGTGCCGTGCGCGACGCCGAGCGCGCCGCCGGTCATTCCCGAAAGGAGCGCCGAGCCGCCT